>JAVBSD010000454.1:0-5191 GCA_031547325.1 Victivallaceae bacterium
TGGAGTTCAGACGTGTGCTCTTCCGATCTACCAACAACAACGACATGACCATGGTCACCATCCGGGACTGCCGCTTCGAAGACCACCGGCGTCCACGGCGGCGGTACGCTGTGATCCACCGCGACCCGCTCGCGATAAGGACTCAAGTCGGGAATCCGGAAATCGACCTCGCGTTGCAAACCGCCCAAGGTCAATTCGATGCGGCAAGTTTTTTCGCCTTCGGACTCCGGCGGCAACGGCAGCTCGACGCTCCCCTGCGCTTCGCCGGCGGTGAAATCGCGGCGCGCCACCTCCGTCCCGTCACAGTAGAGCACCGCGTTCCCGGCCACGCCTCCGGTGCGGATGCGGTTGACCAGTCCGGCTTCGGAAACGGCGTATTTCGCCTCCACCACGCCGCGCCGCGGCCAGGCGGCGCAGGAAATCTCCAGCGGCATCGAAACCGTGAAGTAATGTTCGTACCGGAATCCGTCGCCGGAGGTCATCTCCAAGCGCCAGCGCCCGGCGGTCAGCCGGAGGTCGCCCGGCGTTCCGAAATCGCGCACCGCCCCGCTCTCCGCCTGCCAGACGCCGGTGAGGCCGTCGCCGGCGAACAGCACCTCGGGAGCTCCATTGGCCAATCCGGCGATCTTTTCGACGCGCACCCCCTGGGAGTCATCGCCGAAACGCAAGTCCCCGTGCGGGAAGAAGCCGCCGCCGCTCCAGGCGAACAGCGCGCCGTTCATCCCGTCGGGACTGAAGCAGAAGTTGGCCCGCCATTCGTCCCCGGCGGAGAGGCCGCCCAGCTCGACGAGCGGCACAACGAGCTCCACCGCGCCGTCAGGAAGCAGCCGCGTCCGGGCGGAGCCGTTCCAATTGGGATCGGCGTTTTTGGCGTCGTAGAGCGCGCCGGCGGAATTGACGATGTATTGGAATTGGTCCACGCCTCCGGCCAGGTGCAGTTCGAAGCCGGGGTCCTCCCACAGCGCGGCGTCGCGTTCCTTCCACGAGGAGGCCGGAGGAGGAGTGTCACGCTCGAAGAGCACGTAAAGATTTTCCCCGTCATACGCCGCCGAGGCGTACCCCCGGTCGGCGCTCGACCGCGACTGTTCGCCATGGGGAATCAGCATCGGCACCCGGGCCGCTTGGGCCATGTCGCCGCCGGCCAGCCGCGGCACGGTCAGCCGCTGCGGCTGCGGTTCCATCCCGAACCGCGAGGGCTTGACCAGTTCGTAGACGGCGCGGACCTCCCCGGCGCTCAATTTCCGGTCGTAAATCCGCAGGTCGTCGAAGGCGGTCCGGTCGCCGGGATCGCGTCCCGTGAAATCCTCGCTCTGCGGGATGTTCAAGCGGATGACGCCGTTGGCGGCCGCCTCCGGGAAGTGAAAGGGCTGGCTGAACACCACCGTCGGATCGGTCGAAGTGTACTGTCCCGGCTGCTGCGAGGTGGGCTCGGGCAGCAGGCCGTCGACGTAGAGGGTCATGCCGTTCTCATCCCAGACGGCGTCGAGCTTGTGCCAGGTGCCGGCCGCCCACTCCCCGGCGGAGATCAACGTCGAAGCCGAATAGCTCTTTTCAGTCACCGGCGCGCCGGGGAAGTTGATGTAGAAGTAGAGCACTTCGGCGTTGAAATACTTGTAAACCAGCATGCGGAAGCCGGGGGTGACCGCCTCGAAGAAGATCTGAAACTTCTCCTGCCCCATGTTCCAGTTCTGCGGCGAAAGCCAGAAGGAAACCGTGCCGCGCCGGGGATCGAAATTCCCCGGCATCGGCCAGGCGCAGCTTTCACGGTTTTCCAGACACAGCGCATTGTCGGAGTGGCCGTTGCCCTCCGCGTCCAACGGCCCGGGAAACATGCGCAATTGCAAGCCGGGATTGTCGAAGGAAATGCTCTCGGCCGCCCCTCCCGCCTCGGCGGCCGTCACCGTCCAGGCGTTGAAATCCGCATGAAACAGCCTCGAAACATCCTCGCCGGCCACGCCAACCCACCCCGCGCAGGCCAGCAGCCCGAACAACCCCGAACTCAACCTCATGATCGCTCCTTCAATTAACAATTCACCCTGTTGGACCAGACTCAGGTTTCCGGATTCTGGTAATGCCAGGCTTTGTCGCCGATCAGCTCGGTCCGGGCGTTGCGCATGCTCTCGACGTGCCCGTCCAGCCACAGGACGTTGATGCCGTCATTGTGACGCAGGTCCAGCGAACCCCACATTGCGGCGGCGCCGCTATACCACAGCCACCAGGAGAGCCCCTCCTGGCCGTCACGCGTTTCGGTAATCATGACTTTTCCTGAAGCGTTCTTGATATTGCCGGCGTTCAAGGTGGCGTTGGCGCGCGCCGGGACGTAGCCCTCGGTGCCGCCGATAAACCCGCGGCTGTAGCCGTAATGCACCCGCCCCATCGTCCACGGCCCGCGGTCCGAAGTCACATCCGCCATCAACTCGGGCCGATAGTTCGCCAGCCCGGCTCCCGAAAAGGACGGACAGATGAAAACCATGTTGCTCTTGATGTAATCCATCCGCCAGAGCTGCCAGGAGTAGTTGTCGTACCACTGGGTCGATCCGTTGAAGGAACTCTGCCACGGCACGAAATAATTGTCGCTGTCGTTGACGTACATCAGCATGGTGAGGCCAAGCTGCTTCTGGTTGTTGACGCACTTGATGTTCTGCGCCGCCGCCCGGGCCTTGGACAGAGCCGGCAGCAGCATCGACGCCAGGATGGCGATGATGGCGATCACGACCAGCAGTTCTATCAGCGTAAATTTCTTCATCCGGAACCTTTTCATCTCGTCCTCCCTGTTATGGTTACGATACGTTTGCCGTCAACAGCGCGTCGGGCCTGACCGCTCCGGTCGACTCCCGGACAATCAGGTTGCCGCGCAGAATATTGGTCACCGGAACGCTTTCCCAGTCCGGTTCGCACAATTGATTGCTGATCGTCTGCCACGCCGCCGAGGCCATGTCGAAGTTCCTGAGATCGATGGTGGTCAGCGCCACCGGAAAAAACTCCCCCTGTTCGAGGTTGTCCGAGCCGATCACCGAGATGTCGCGCGGCACCCGGACGCCGCGCTCCTGGAGCCCCCGGATCAGCCCGCAGGCGAAGAGGTCGTTGACGCACTGGATCGCGGTGGTTTCCGGCTTGGTCCGCAGCAGCTTGCCCGCCGCCTGGTAGCCGGCGCGGATATAATGAGCCGGCATCCGGGTGTCGTAGAAGAATTCCGGCTCCCAGCCGGTCACTCCCTGGCGGCGCAGCGCTTCGCGGATGGTCCGGTTGGAGCCGCTTTCGGCGACCTGAAAGGGCAGGATGCTGTGGGCGATATAGCGGTGGCCCTGGGCGATCAGCATGTTCAACGCGTCGCTCAAGGTGCCCTGGTTGTTGACGTTCATGGCATAGCAGCCGGGGCGCGGCATATAATCCTTGGGCGCGCCGATGACCACGATCGGACGGCGCTGGTCGAGAAAGGCCTCGATCAGGTCGCGCACCGAGGCGTAATCGTACAGATAGGTCACCGCCGCGTCGTAACCGCCCTGGAGCAGCAGCTCGAAGCTGCGCCGGGAACGTTCCGGATTGCTGCTCAACTGCATCAGCACCATCTCGTAGCCGTCGTTGTCGCAGCATTCGTTGAGGCGGCTGACCAGGATGCTGGCGTTCTGGACGTTGAGCTCCGGCAGCACCAGGGCGATGCGCCGGGTCCGGCCGCCCTTCAGCGAAACCGCGGTGTGGTTGGGACGGTAGCCCATCCGCTGCGCCGCTTCGAGAATGCGCTCGCGGGTCTCCTTGCGCACGTTGGGCCGCCCCCGCAGCGCCATGCTGACCGTGGTGTGGCTGACCTGAAGCTTCTCGGCAATGTCGTAAATGGTGACGTTCATCGGCAATTCTTATCGATAAAATTTCGTGTTGCCTATAATTATAGCAAACATTATTGCCAAAGTCAATAGGGAGCACGATGATTTTATTAAAATTCTTATCGAGAAGAATCAATCAGGGGCCGGAGCAATCCGGCGATGATCTCCTGTCCGGCGGCGTTGGGGTGCATGCCGTCGAGGGAATACCGCATCAGTTCGGGGCCGTCGCCGCCGGCCAGGCGACGGAATTCGGCGTTGACGTCGGCCAGCAGGCAGCCTTCGGCTTCGGCGACCCGGCGCATCGCGTCGAGGTAACGGTCGAGCATGAAGTTGAAGCCGTGGGACAAAAACGGCTCCATGCCGTAGAGCCGGAAGAGCTCGTCGGTCATGTACAAGGGGGGCGGCGTAAACATCACCACCTTCTTGCCCAGCTCCCGGACCATGGCGGTCAGGTTGGCGGCGTAGGCTTCCAGCGGCACCCTCGGTTCGGTCTTGCCGTCCCAGGTGTCGATGGCCGAATCGTTGATGCCGAAGCTGATGACCGCGACGTCGGGACCACAGGCCAGCACGTCGGCGGCGAAGCGTTCGCGCGCCATCGCCGTGGTGTTGCCGGGAACGCCGGCGTTGACGACCGCCGCCTGAGGCAGCCACTCCTCGAACCACATCGACGCGACCTTCAGCTCGCCGCGGAACGCGGTGACCGAGTCGCCGAAGAAAACCAGCTTCATCCGGTGCCTCCATGTTGATCTCATTCACTATAATACCCGTCCGGGGCTTGTCAAGCGCCGGACGGGGCTTTTTTTTGCCGGCGGATTACTTGTAAATCAGATCGAATCAGGTTACATTAAGCAACATTTGCAAAAAACCGATGAGAGGACGATTCATGGGCAGCACCGAATACGATTTCGCGGCCATCGAGAAGAAATGGCAGCAGTACTGGGAACAACACAAAACCTTCAAGACCGCCAACGACTTTTCGCGGCCCAAATTCTACGTGCTCGACATGTTCCCCTACCCCTCCGGCTCCGGCTTGCACGTCGGCCATCCCGAGGGCTACACCGCCACCGACATCTACTGCCGCTACCTGCGGATGAAGGGCTTCACCGTGCGGCACCCGCTGGGCTGGGACGCCTTCGGCCTGCCCGCCGAACAGTACGCGGTCGAGACCGGCACCCACCCCAAAATCACCACCGAGAAAAACGTCAACCGCTTCCGCGAACAGATCAAGTCGCTCGGCTTCAGCTACGACTGGGACCGCGAAATCGACACCACCGATCCGGGGTATTTCAAGTGGACCCAGTGGATTTTCATGCAGCTCTACAACAAGGGCCTGGCCTATCTCGACGAGGTGGCGGTCAACTGGTGTCCGG
>JAVBSD010000355.1:0-2650 GCA_031547325.1 Victivallaceae bacterium
TCGGAATTGCGCCGCCGGGCCGGTCTTCTGCCGGAACAGATCGCGGGAGCGATCATCGCCGGCTGACCCGCCCCGTCCCGGTCACTCGGCGTCGTCCTGCCATTCCCCGTCGGCCTGATGGCGCAGATTATGCAATGAATCGATCGCCGCTTCGCGGAAGTGCTGCAACTGCTCCTGAAGCCATATCACCCGTTCGCGCGGCAGGCGGCCGTCCCCGCACCACGGTTCCAGCGCGCCGAGCACGTCGTTGATGTCGGCAAGCACCCGTTTGAGCAAACTCACCCGCAACGGCGGCGGCGTGTCGCCCGGATCGTCGGTCAGATTGTAGACCCGCGACAGGAGGCGCCCAAAAAGGCAGCTCACCGCAAGCGCTTCGGTCATCGGCTCCGGCACGTCGAGGCCGGCGGCCATGGCATTCCACTCGCCGGCCATATACTCAACCCGGCGGCAGGCCTCGGCGCCGGGCTTGCGCCGCCAGTCGCCGGCGGCGTCCCAATCGGCCTCCTCTTCGTCCTCCTCGTGAAACGCCAACCCGCCGAAGATGTCCCGCATATCGGCATGATTGGCGTCGACGCCGGTCGGCACCAGTTCCGGCTGAGCCATCAGCCGCCGATAGATCAGATCCTCTTCGCCAGGCAAATCCAGACAGCCGGCCAGGGCAGTAAAATAGCGTGAAATCCGCAATTCATCTTTGCGGATTTCCGCTTCCCACTGGAACTCGTTCCAGTCGCTATGGGGCGGCAGTCTGTACATAAATTCAGGCATCCGGAGCTTGCGCCCGGGTCTTGGCGGCCAGCTTTTCCAGCGCCTCGACCTTTGGAGCGTCGCTCCACAAACTTTCCAAATCGTATTTATCCCTGGCTTCCGGGGTCATCACATGCACCAGCACGGTCAGGTAATCCATGGTGATCCAGGCGCTCTCGATATCGCCATCGACGCGACGCACCCGGATTCCGAGCTGCTTGCGAACCTGTTCTTCAATATTGTCGACCACCGCCCGCATGTGCGGCGCGGAGTTCGCGGTACAAATGACGAAATAATCCGCAATGCTGGTCAATTGGCCGACTTCCAGCATCAGAATCTCGGTTCCGAATTTTTCCTCCGCGGCCTGGACGCACATCCTGGCCAGCCGCAACGCCTCTTCTCCTCGGGTATTCTCCATGTTCCGCCTATTTTTCTCCTGATTCCACTCCCAGCGGATACAGTCCGCACTTCTCAATATACGTCATGATCCGGGGAAGTACAAATTTACCGGAAATTTTTTTACGGATTTCCGTCGCCGAACAATCCACTCCCGGCATCTCGAACATTCCCGCGGCCAACCGCGCCGCAATCTCCCCGCCCCATATTTGCGCCAGTTCCGCCCGGTCCACCCGGACGCCGGGACGCGGCGCAGTCACGATCCCGAATTCGCCGACCAGTTCCCGCGCCCGGCGCCAGCCGCTCAATTCGACCAGGCTGTCGGCGCCGATCAGCAGCTGCCAGCTCCATTCGGGATGCTCACTCTTCAACGCCTGCAGCACATCGACGGTGTACGACGGGACCGCGGCGCGGCGCCCCTCGATGTCGCACACCCCGCAGCCGGCCCGCCCCGTCAGCGCCAGCGCCAGCATATTCAGCCGGTGAACATAGCCGGTCATCCCGCGCCCCTGCTTGTGCGGCGGCGCAAAGGCCGGCGCAAAGAGCACCAGATCGGTCAGGCCAAGTTTCAGGACCCGGTCCGCCACCGCCAGATGCCCGGCATGAACCGGATCGAAGGTCCCTCCGAAATAAGCTGCGCGAAATGTCAAGCGATCATCCTTTTTCAGTAAAAACGCCGGCCGATCGGAAATATTTCCCGGCCGGCCGGCGCGCTAGAGCGATATAGGGTCAATCGCGTCAGAGGTCTTCGCCGACCTCCCAGCGCAGGAACCGCTTGACCTTCAGCTCCGGCCGCAGCTTGGCCAGGGTCGTCTTGTCATCGCGAATCCACGGCTGGTTGAGCAGCGTAACCTCGCCGAACCACTTGTTGATCTTGCCGTCGAGGATCTTGGCGACCATCTCGGCGGGCTTGCCGACCAGCTTGGGATCGGCGGCCTGGGCGATTTCCTTTTCCTTGGCGATCTTTTCGGCCGGGATGCACTTCGAGCAGATGTATTCCGGGCGGAAAGCCGCGATATGCATGCACATATCCTTCAGGAACGCCTCATCGGCCTCGCCGATGACTTCGACCAGGACGCCGATGCGGCCTTCGCCGTGGAGATAGGAAGCAATCGAGCCTTCCTTCTGCCAATGCGCCGCGCGGCGCAGCTGCATGTTTTCGCCGATGGTGGCGATTTTGTTGGTCAGCTCGTCGGCGATCGCCGCCTGGGCGGCCTCGGCCACGTCGCCGTCGCCGGGAAGCGCCGCAACCTTGGCGACGGAATCGGCGAGAAACGCCTGGAACTTGTCGCTTTTGGCCGCGAAGTCGGTTTCGCAGAGCATTTCGATCATCGCGGCGCCGCCGGCGGTCACCACGCTGGCGATTTTGCCCTCGCGGGTGGAGCGGGCGGATTTCTTCTCCGCCTTGGCCACGCCGGACTTGCGCAGGTTTTCAATCGCTTTTTCCATATCGCCGCCGGCCTCGGTGAGCGCCTTCTTGCAATCCATCATTCCGGCGCCGGTAGTATCC
>JAVBSD010000415.1:0-3224 GCA_031547325.1 Victivallaceae bacterium
TGAAATATGGGTACAGTAAATCATTTTTCTTGTCGTCCCGGCTGCGCTGCCTGTTGTATTGCGTTGTCGATTTCGTCGTCGATTCCGGGGATGCCTGGCGGGAAGCCTGCGGGGGTGCCTTGTGTTCAGTTGACGGGGGAGGGGTTGTGTCGTCTTTTTGGTTGTCCGGAGCGTCCGGCGGTTTGTGTTTCGTTGGCGGCGGAGCCGGAGATGTGTGGAGGGGGGCGTGAGGAGGCGCTGGAGTTTCTCGCGCGCCTGGAGGCGGAAACCGCTCCCCCTCCCGAAAAATAAAAAACCACGCCCGGAGGAGGTGGTTTTTTATTGTGGAGAGAAGGGGAACGCTATACCAGTTCCAACTGACTCCGGAGGTCGGCCACCTCCCGCCGCCAAAAATTGGCACTCCCCCAATCCGGATGATGCTGCCGAAACTGAAAATCATCCGCCTGAAGCCCACACCAATCCAGATAATAAACCATCCGCATCGCACGCAAACCTTCAATCAACCTCAATTCGCGCCAGTCGAACTCCCGGAAATCCTCGTACCCCTCCGCCAACGCCTCCAACTCCGCACGACAGTTTTCCGCATGGTCCGGCAACAACAGCCACCAGTCCTGTACCGCCGGAGCCCGCATGCAATCGTCGAAGTCAATCACCATCAACCCCCGGTCCGGCCGGTCGAGAATGTTGCCGGCGTGGCAGTCCCCATGGACATTGATCAACTGCGCCCCATCAAAACATTCCTCCAGCCGGTCGACCAACTCATCGCCGATTTCCAGAAACTCCCGCCGCATCCCCGGGTCCATCGCCCCCGATTCCTCCAGCCGCCGCAGCGCCGGCTCCGTCGCCGCCCCCGGCGTGTACAATGGCCGATGCCCGAAATCCACCCCGTCGCCGGCATTGTGCATCCGACCCAGCAAACGGCCCAGCCGAGTCCATTCTTCAGGCGAATTCAACTCCAGAGGCCGCCCCCATTCCCGCGGATACACCGCGAAGAGCATCCCGCCGCCCGCGTCGCCCACCGTCGAACCGTGAACCAGCTCGAGCGGCGCAATCAGCGGAATCTCCTCCGCCGCACAGGCCCGCATGAAAGCGTGCTCCTCGGCGACGCCCGCCGCACTCCAACGGCCCGGCCGGTAAAATTTGATGATGAAACGCCGCCGGTCGACCGCCTCCAGCTCATAGACCCGGTTGACGTAACTGGCGCAGCTCCGGGAATAACCGGTGAAAGGAATGCCGAGCGCCGTTTCGGCCGCCTCGATCACCCGCTCCGGCAACAGTCCGGAAAATCCTTCAGTATTCACTCCGACACCTTCCCCCCGTTAAAAGCAAAAACGCGGAACCGCATGGTTCCGCGTTTTTTGCAGATCCGGTCAACGCTTATTCGACCGGCTTGGTCTTCGGCAGGCCGAGAACCTTGTCTTCGCCGATGCGTTTTTCGGCGCGGAGCACGTCGATGCGCTCGTAACGCTTCATGACATTGCGCTTCGTGCGGATCTTGCCGCCGACGCGGAGACTCGGATGCTGGGACATTGTATCACCTCATAATCATTGGTTTTTTAAGCATGACAACTCTATAATATGTCACCGTTTGTTGATAATTCAAGTTATGGCGGACGATTTTTTATTTTTTCGCATCAAATGCGGATGGTCGTGTCGGGGACGGGGCCCGCTTCGCGGTATTCGGAGAGCGGGATCAGTTCCAACCGGTCGTAGCAGATCGCCTCGTCGATGGCGACGTGCGCGTCGAGCCAGAACATGCCGGTCGCGTCCGGGTTTTCAAAGAGGACCTTGCCCAGCACCAGCCAGTGGTAACCGCTCCCGGCGGGCGCCGTTCCCACCATGGTGGGCTGCTTGTCGTTGAGCGCCTCGTCGCCGTGATGGAAGCTTTTCAAGGAGTAGGAAGCCTCGCCGCTTCCCGACTTGATTTCGGGGCGGACCCGCATACGCAGGACATAGGTTTCGCCGGGGATCAGGTAGTCGCGGAAGCTGTCGTAGTAGTATTGGACGCCCCAGGGCTTGCCGCCGAAGTGGCGCACGGTCTGGCCGTCGAGCGCTTCCGGATCGTCGGCGAGCTCGGACATGCCGGCGACGGTAACCGAAGATTCGACCGCCGCCGAGCCGGGTGAATAGGCGTCGGAAGACGGCGTTTCCGCCCAGGCCAGCTTTTTCTCCCAGCGCGCGGGCAACCCCCGCGCCTTCAGGACCGCGTTGTCGGGAATGTACTGAAGCAGGCCGCGCGCGATTTCGAGTTCGGCGGCGTAACGTTCCGGCCCGACCACCCTGGGATTGGCGTCGAGCAGCAGGGCCGAAAAGCAAAGGCGTTCCATTCCGACCCGCTCCCGGACCGCGTCCGAGGCCACGGCGGCTTCAGCGGCGTCGAGTGCGGCGCGCATCGCGGCCAGCTCCCGGTCGTTGAAGCGGAAATTGGCCTGGCCCGGCCGCGAACGCCAATCCGCGATGAAGCGCTTCCAGGCGGCGCGCTGAATCGCGACGTACTCCGCCATCGGTTCCGCCGCTTCGCCGTAATAGGCGGCGACGAATTCCGCGATCAGCGGATCCACTTCGCGTTCGGGGTCCCAGATCAGCTTGGAGAAGACCCAGCGCTTCAGCCGGAAGAGCGAGGTCCAGGCGGCGGTACAATCGGCGAAGTAGCCCCTGACGCCGGCCCGGGCCAGCTCGCGCAGACTGAGCGCCTCGACGTCGAAGTTGGGAAAGGGATAGCAGTCGAGGTCGATGTAATCCCAGAAGTAGGTTTTGACCCCGGTGGCGAGCCATTCGTTCATCTGGGTGACGATCCGGCTGTTTTCGCCCAGCGGCACCAGCATCGAATCGCGGTTCAGCCGCGCCGCGATCGGCGCGTAGAAGTTGACCAGATTGGCGTGGTGGCGGATGGTCTTGGGGCGGTCGGAGCCGTAGGAGAGGAAGGTCAGCCGGATGTCCGGGAACTCCGGCGCCAGCTCTTCGGCGACGGCGTTGGCCAGCGCGACCTGGGCTCCGGCGATGCCTTCGGCTTGAATCAGTTCGGCGCACTCCGGGCATTCGCATTCGGTGCGCGAGGTGTCGGGAGTCGAGATGCTGAAAATCCGCAGCGACGGCTGCTCGGCCAGCTTGGCGCGGATCCGGTCGGCGATGACCTTGGGCACCTCCCGGTTGGTGTAGCACAGCGAGCCCACCCAGGGGTCGGTGCGCACCCGCTTGCCGTCCTGCATGGCGTAGTATTCCGG
>JAVBSD010000139.1:0-8332 GCA_031547325.1 Victivallaceae bacterium
GCGGAAGTTGGCAGACGCGTATGGTTGAGGTCCATATGGAGAGATCCATGGGGGTTCGAGTCCCCCCTCGAGCACCAGTTTTTTCTGGGGGTTATTTTTGGTGTTTTTTTTCTGGTTCGGCGGCTTGACAGCGGGCGGACCGGGTGGTATAGTACCATTCTGCTTTTTTAGTAAGGCGGAGGGGGTGTCGTGTTGCCTTCGGGGAGCGCGGCCGGGATGAGATCCGGCGCCCACATAGCTCAGTCGGTAGAGCACGTCCTTGGTAAGGACGAGGTCATCGGTTCAAGTCCGATTGTGGGCTCCAGTATATAAATAGAGAACGGTAATCGCAACAAAGCTCAAAGGCAACCAGGCCGGGAGGAATTGAAAGATGGCGAAGGAAAAATTCGAGAGAACGAAACCTCACTGCAACATCGGCACCATCGGTCACGTCGACCATGGCAAGACCACTTTGACCGCCGCCATCACCATGGCGCTGGCCAAGAAGTTCGGTCACGGTGAAGTGAAGAAGTACGATGAGATCGACAACGCTCCGGAAGAAAAAGAGCGCGGCATCACCATCAACACCTCCCATGTCGAATACGAGACCGAGAAGCGTCACTACGCCCACGTCGACTGCCCGGGACACGCCGACTACGTCAAGAACATGATCACCGGCGCCGCTCAGATGGACGGTGCGATCCTGGTGATCGCGGCCACCGACGGCCCGATGGCGCAGACCCGCGAACACGTGCTGCTGGCCCGTCAGGTCGGCGTGCCGGCGCTGGTGGTTTTCCTGAACAAGTGCGACGCGCTCGATGACCCGGAATTGCTCGAACTGGTCGAGATGGAAATCCGCGAGCTCCTGTCGAGCTACGATTTCCCCGGCGACGACATTCCGATCGTCCGCGGCTCCGCGCTGAAGGCGGTCGAGGCCGAAGGCGATCCGGCGAGCGACGCCTGCAAGCCGATCTATGAGCTGATGGATGCGGTCGACACCGCGATCCCGCAGCCGGCCCGCGCCATCGATCAGCCCTTCCTGATGCCGATCGAAGACGTCTTCTCGATCGAAGGTCGCGGCACCGTGGTTACCGGCCGTATCGAGCGTGGCATCGTCAAGGTCAACGATGAAGTCGAGATCATCGGCATCCGTCCGACCGTCAAGACCACCGTCACCGGCGTCGAGATGTTCCGCAAGCTGCTCGATCAGGGCGAAGCCGGCGACAACGTCGGTTGCCTGCTCCGCGGCACCAAAAAGGCTGACGTCGAGCGCGGCCAGGTCCTGGCCAAGCCGGGCAGCATCAGCCCGCACACCAAGTTCAAGGCGGAAATCTACGTGCTGAGCAAGGAAGAGGGCGGCCGTCACACTCCGTTCTTCACCAACTACCGGCCGCAGTTCTACTTCCGGACCACCGACATCACCGGCATCATTTCTCTGCCGGAGGGCGTCGAGATGGTCATGCCCGGGGACAACACCGCGATCACCGTCGAGCTGATTCACGCGATTGCGATGGAGAAGCAGCTGCGTTTCGCGATCCGCGAAGGCGGCCGTACGGTGGCTTCCGGCCGGGTGTCGGAGATCATCCAGTAACCCTTTCGGGAGTTGTCCCGATGGCCTCCATCCCGGTCGGCGGATTGCCTTCCGGGATGGATGGTGTAACAATTCAGGAGTCATCCGAAATGCGTGAACAGATCACTCTGGAATGTACCGAGTGCAAGCGCCGTAACTACACTACGATGAAGGAAAAGCGCAACACCCCGGAACGTCTGGAAAAGAAAAAGTATTGCAAGTTCGAGCGCAAGCATACCTTGCACAAGGAAACCCGCTGATTATCAGCGTTCGCAATTTCGCAGGAGTGTAGCTCAGTTGGTAGAGCAGCGGTCTCCAAAACCGCAGGTCGTGAGTTCGAGCCTCGCCGCTCCTGCCATATTTCAATTCACAGCCCGGGACAAATAAGAGTCTATGAACACCAGTATCATCAGCCGGATTCGCCGTTTCTTGCACGACACGGTCACCGAGCTCAAACAGTGCGTATGGCCCAAGGGCAACGAACTTTTCGAATCGACGATGCTGGTGGTGGTGGTGGTGCTGATACTGGCCTTTTTCGTGTTCGTCGTGGACAAGCTTGGCGGCTGGATCATTCAGGGCATCACCACCGGCCATTGGGTCTGGTGAAATTCATGACCTCAGGGGACATTATGAGCGACGAGGACAGAAGCAAGGGTCAATGGTTCGTGGTGCAGACGCTTTCCGGGCAGGAGAACAAGGTTCGGGACGCCATTCAGCGCCAGATCAAATCCGGCGATTCGGTGCCGGTCTACGAAGTCAGCATCCCGACGGAAAAAGTCTCCGAGGTGCGTCAGGGGACCAAGCGCACCATCACCCGCAAGTTCTTTCCCGGTTATCTGCTGGTCCGCATGGATCTGTATCGGCGCAATGCCGACGGCCAGTTGCAGGTGGATGAGGACGCCTGGTATTTCATCAAGGAGACCCAGGGCGTCATCGGTTTCATCGGCGGCGGCAATACCCCCAAATCTCTGACCGACGCCGAGGTCGAGGATCTTTTCCGCCGCGGCGGCGAAGAAGAGGTGGTCAAGCCCAAGGTGGCTTTCGAGCTCGGCGAGGTGGTTCGCATCCGCAACGGTGCTTTTGAAAATTTCGAGGGGACGATCCAGGAGATCGACAATGCCCGCGGCAAACTCAAGCTGATGGTGTCGATTTTCGGAAGGTCCACTCCGGTGGAATTGGAGTTCTGGCAGGTCGACCGCGAAGTGTAAGCTTCCACGGTCGGAGAACTTTCGCAACTATTATGACAGATTCGTCGGTGGCAGGATTTCTGCCGGTTCGGACCACCTTCGGATCAGTGTGATAAACGGAGTACGTTTATGGCAAAGAAGGTTACGGGCATGATCAAATTGCAGATCCCGGCCGGTGCCGCCAATCCGGCGCCACCGATCGGACCCGCGCTTGGACAAGCGGGCTGCAATATCATGGAATTCTGTAAGCAGTTCAATGCCGCGACGCAGGCCCAGTCCGGCCTGGTCATTCCGGTGGTGATCACGGTTTTCCAAGATCGCTCGTTCACGTTCATCTGCAAGTCTCCGCCGGCCGCTGTGCTGGTGAAGAAAGCGGCGGGGCTGGCCCAGGCGGCCAAGAAGCCCGGCTACGAAACGGTCGGCAAGATCACGCGTGCCCAGGTGCGCGAAATCGCCCAGACCAAGAAGAACGACTTGAACGCCCGGAATGAAGACGCGGCGATGCGTGTCATCGAAGGAACGGCGCGCAGCATGGGAATCGAGGTGGTCGATGCGTAGAAGCAAGCTTTATGCCGCCCAGCTCGCCCAGTACGATCCCCAGGAGCGCTACGAGATCGCCCGGGCGATCGAAATCCTCAAGTCGATGCCTCACGTCAAGTTTGACGAGACCGTCGAGATGGCGATGAAGCTCGGCGTCGATCCGCGGAAGTCGGATCAGAACGTCCGCGGCGCGGTCGCGCTGCCCGCCGGCACCGGTAAAGCGGTGCGGGTCGCGGTGGTCGCCGACGGAGCCCAGGGCGAAGAGGCCAAGGCCGCCGGGGCCGACGTCGTCGGTTTCGAGGACATCGTGCAGCGGATCAAGGATGGCTGGCAGGAGTTCGACGTGCTGATTGCCACGCCGGACGCGATGAAGCTGGTTCGTCCGTTGGGCCGTCAGCTCGGTCCGCGCGGCTTGATGCCGAACCCGAAGACCGGCACCGTCACCGAACAGGTCGGCGCCGCGGTTCGCGAGTCCAAGGCCGGCCGCGTCGAGTTTCGCGCCGACAAGGGCGCCTGCATCCACGCGCCGATCGGCAAGCTCTCGTTCGAAGTCGCCGGGCTGTTGCAGAACTTTGAAGCGGTGCTCGACGCCGTGATCAAGGCCAAGCCGGCCACCGCCCGCGGGATTTACCTGATGAGCTGCACCGTCACTTCGACGATGAGCCCCGGGGTCAAAGTCATCATCCCGGGCAACAGGTGAGGAGAACGTAGATGAGAAACGAAAAACTGCATCTGGTGAACTACATCGGCGGTCTGTTGAAGGATTCCGATTACGTTTACTTCGTCTCCTACACCGGACTCAAGGTCAAGGATCTTTCCGAACTGCGTGCCAAACTGGTTCCGGCCCAGGCCGAGTGCCACATTCTCAAGAACACGCTGATTCTGAAGGCGGCCGAAACCTTTGAACTCGACGCATTGAAGTCGATCAGCCTCACCGGCGACACCGCATTGGTGGCCGGGAAGGGCGATCCCGCTCAGGCGGCGAAAACCATCCTGGAATTCGGCAAGGCTCACAGCCAGCTCGCCCCCAAGGGCGGCTACTTCGAAGGCACCTATCTGGCGGCCGGCGAAGTCAGCGCGATCGCCGAGCTGCCCTCCCGGGAAGTCCTGTACTCCATGTTGCTCGGCGTGCTGCAAGGCCCGGCCCGCAATCTGGTCAGTCTGCTCAATGCCAAGGCGGCCACGGTTCTCAACGTGCTCAACGCCTACAAAGAAAAACTCGAGAAAAATTCATAACACAGACCAAATCTGGAGGATTAAACAATGTCTGAAGTTACCATGGAGTCGTTTGTCTCGTACATCGAGAACATGTCCGTCCTGGAGCTCTCCAAGCTGGTGAAGACCCTGGAAGAGCGTCTCGGCGTCAGCGCCGCCGCTCCGGTTGCGGTTGCCGCCGCTGCTCCGGCCGCCGTTGCCGAAGCTGTTGAAGAAAAGACCGAATTCGACGTCATTCTGACGGCTTTCGCCGGCGACACGAAGGTTGCGGTCATCAAGGAAGTCCGCGCCATCACCGGTCTCGGTCTCAAGGAAGCCAAGGACCTGGTCGAAGGCGCTCCCAAGACCGTCAAGGAAGGCGCGTCCAAGGATGAAGCGGCCAAGCTCAAGAAGCAGATTGAGGAAGCCGGCGGTACGGTGGAAGTCAAGTAAGATCTTGATCCAGCAGCCGAAAACGGCGGGGATTTCTCGAAACGGCGCCGGTAAAAATCATCGCGATTTTTACCGGGGCCGTTTATGAGAATCTGCTGCCGTTCTTTTGTGCTTAGTCGTTTGATATCTATAAGCTCTTGATGGATAGTTGATTGTCGAGATCGTGGGGCGCCGAGGGGAAATGCGGACGGTCTTGTGGAGCACGAATTCGGAATATCGATGGCAATTTTGTAATCTGAGCGTTGGAAAGGTTCGGGGCGGACGGGAAATCGACGGGGCCTTCGGTCCCGGGAGCTGTTGAGTGGAAGAGGTTTCCAGTTTTCAGATTGCAATATTGGTATCGAGTCAGTTAAGGGACATGGTGGGCTATGACAGAGCGTATAAATTTTGGTAAGTTGCAGGATGTGTTGGCGGTTCCCGACCTGATCGGGCTGCAGATCGACTCTTACCGGGAGTTTCTCCAAAAAGACATTCCGGTCGCGGAGCGCGAGAACAAGGGCCTGCAGGAGGTCTTCAGCGAGATCTTCCCGATTGTCAGCTTCGACCGGCAGATGTCGATCGAGTTCGTGTCCTATACGCTGGGCGAGCCCAAGGTCGACGTCGTCGACTGCATCAAGGACGGCGACGTCTACGCGGCGCCGCTGTATGTCAAGTTCATCGTGCGTCACAACGGCGTCGAGATCCCGGAAGAGGTTTTCATGGGCGATATCCCGATGATGACCGAACGCGGCACCTTCGTCATCAACGGCGCCGAGCGGGTCATCATCAGCCAGCTGCACCGTTCGCCGGGCATCTGTTTTGAGAAAACCCGGCACTCCTCCGGGCGCACGCTGTACAGCTTCCGCATCAGTCCCGACCGCGGCAGCTGGATGGAGGTGCAGTTCGACATCAACGACTACATCTATATTTACCTCGACCGCCGCCGCCGCCGCCGCAAATTCCTGATCACCACCTTCCTGCGCGCCATCGGCTACGAGAGCAACAAGTCGATCCTCGCCGAAGTCTACGACGTCAAGAACCGTTCGATCACGTCGCTCTTGAAGGTCAAGGACCTCTCCAACTATTACACCGTCGACGACATCACCAACGAAGACGGCGTGGTCATCATCGACGAGCTGACCCAGCTCACTGAAAACCATCTCAAGCTGCTGCAGGACGCCGCGATCAAGAGCGTCGACCTGACCTACATTCCCGGCGGCGACAATTATCTGATCGGCTGCCTCCGCCGCGATCCGGCGCGCAATACCGAGGAGGCGCTCAAGGAAATTTACCGCCGCATGCGCCCCGGCGATCCGCCGAACGTCAAGAACGCCGAAATGCTGATCAAGCGGCTGTTTTTCGACATCAAGCGCTACGACCTCGGGACCGTCGGCCGCTTCAAGATCAACGAACGCTTGAAGATCGACCTGCCGCTGACCGAGCGCACCCTGATGGCCAAGGACCTGATGGAAGCGACCCGGTATCTGATCAACCTGCGCCACTCCTCCGGTTCGGTCGACGACATCGACCACCTGGGCAGCCGCCGGGTTCGGACCGTCGGCGAGCTGATGCAGAATCATTGCCGGGTGGGCCTGCTGCGCACCGAGCGGCTGATCCGCGAACGCATGACCCTGGTCAACAACAGCGAGGAAGCCAACGTCACGCCGAACAAGCTGATCAATCCCAAGGCTTTTTCGAGCGTGGTCCGCGATTTCTTCGCCCGCAACCAGCTGTCGCAGTTCATGGACCAGACCAACCCCTTAAGCGAACTCACCAACAAGCGCCGGTTGAGCGCCCTCGGCCCGGGCGGTCTGAGCCGCGACCGCGCCGGATTCGAAGTCCGCGACGTCCATACCAGCCATTACGGGCGTATCTGCCCGATCGAAACGCCGGAAGGTCCGAACATCGGTCTGATTTCGTCGATGTCGCTTTATGCGGTCATCAACCAGTACGGTTTTCTGGAAACGCCCTACCGCAGGGTCGAAAACGGCCGGGTCACCGACAAGATCGACTTCCTGACCGCCGACGTCGAGGAGAATTTCGTCATCGCCCAGGCCAACGCGCCGCTGGATGAAACCGGCCATTTCGTGCGTCAGCTGGTGATGAGCCGGCACAAGGGCGAATCGGGCGGCGAACTGCCGCGCGAAGAGGTCCAGTACATGGACGTCTCCCCGAAGCAGCTGGTTTCGGCCGCGGCCGGCATCATTCCCTTCCTCGAACACGACGACGCCAACCGCGCGTTGATGGGTTCGAACATGCAGCGCCAGGCGGTGCCGCTGCTGACCACCGAGGCTCCGCTGGTCGGGACCGGCCTCGAAGAGCGCATCGCCCGCGATTCGCGGGCGGTCGAGGTGGCCAAGGCCGACGGCATCGCCGCCGAGGTCTCCTCGTGCCGGATCGTCATCACCGCCGACGGGCTGCCGGAGGGCGACACCACCGACCCGGCGCCGCAGATTTACCGGTTGTTCAAGTTCCTGCGCAGCAACGCCGGGACCTGCATCAACCAGCGGCCGGTCATCCGCCGCGGACAGGCGATCAAGGCCGGCGACGTCATCGCCGACGGCGCTTCGACCGACCACGGCGAGCTCGGCCTCGGCAAAAACGTGCTGGTCGCGTTCATGACGTGGGGCGGTTACAACTTCGAGGACGCGATCATCGTCAGCGAACGGCTGGTCAAGGAAGACGTCTACACCTCGGTGCACATCGACGAGTTCGAGATCACCAGCCGGGAAACCAAGCTCGGACCCGAAGAAATCACCCGCGACATTCCCAATGTCAGCGAGGATGCCTTGCGCAACCTCGGCCCCAACGGCGTGGTGCTCGAGGGCGCCGAGGTCAAGCCCGGCGACATCCTGGTCGGCAAGATCACGCCCAAGAGCGAGACCGAGCTGGCGCCGGAAGAGCGCCTGCTGCGGGCGATCTTCGGTGAAAAGGCCGCCGACGTCAAGGATTCCAGCCTGATCGTTTCCTCCGGCAAGGGCGGCATCGTCATGGACGTGCGCATCGAGTACGCCAAGGATCAGCTCGGCGGCGGCCGTTCGGCCACCGAAGCGCGCGCCGAGGCGCGCCGGGTCAAGGAACAGTACCGCCAGAACCGCGACGCGCTGGTCGACGAACTGACCGCGCGGCTGTCGGAGCTGATTCTCGGCCAGAAGCTGCCCTATCCGATTCTCGATTCGAGCGCTTCGGACGAGGAAGCGGTTCTGATCACCTCCAACCGCAAGGTTACCAAGAGCTCGATCCAGAAGCTGGCGGGCAATTACAGTACCTGGACCATGGAAGACTGTCCCCTCAAGGATCAGCTCGCCGAGATCATCGACCAGTACCGGCCGCAGTTCGACGAGGTCGAGGAGCAGTTCGCCCGCGATTCGGCGCGGCCGCTCGATTCCGACGACCAGGGCGCGATCAAGAAGGTCAAGGTCTACGTCGG
>JAVBSD010000281.1:0-3447 GCA_031547325.1 Victivallaceae bacterium
CTGAGCTTCCTTGTCGGCCTTGGGATGGCTTGGCCGAGGAACGATTTTGCGCCAATCATGCCGCTCCAGCGCACGATAAACGGTCGACGGGGCAACCGATTTTCCCAGCTTCCGCTCGTACGCTTGCTGAACGCGGGATACAGTAATAATTCCGCTATTCTCGGCCTCATGCAGAAACGGAGCAAGCACTGTCGCCTCATCGGCGATACTCAATTGCCATCCTGATACTCTTCCTCCCCTGTTTGTACAGCGATAAAAGAACCGTTTTAACCTTACCTATCGAAAACGAAATCAATCTCCCTCATGCCGAAGGTTCTCTTTTTGGCCCTCGTGCCAATACTTTTGAACCGTTTCCCGGTAATCCATATGATGTTCTTGCATGTCCAATATAATACGTAATTTGAATTCCGCATCATAACGACGGTTCGTTCTGCCGGTTTTGCCCATAAAAAATGCACCTCCAAAAGGTTGTCCAACTTTTGGGGTGCACATCAGCGGCGGCCGACTATTTTTTATTTTGAGTAATCAGCGGCGGGTGATCCCGACCGTCACCATGTGGCCGTTGAGCTCCAGCTCAACCCCTCCGGCGACCGAATCACACGCCTCGAAACGCTCCGCCAGCACCTCGCCGGCAATGTACCCGGCAAACTCGGCAAAAACGCGGCGCACCCCGGAGTCCGCCGAAGCGTATTCGACCTCGATCCGGTCGGCGACCTCGAATCCGCACTCCTTGCGCATATTCTGCACCCGGCTGACCAGCTCGCGGGCCAGGCCCTCGGCCTCCAGCTCCGGCGTCAACGCCGTGTCCAGCGCGATGGTAATGCCGTCGCCGGTCGCCACCACCATGCCCGGTTTTTCAGTGCGCTGCACCACCAGGTCCTCGGCGGTAACCGCAAAAGGCGTGCCGTCGGCCAGGGCCACTTCCCGCGGAGTTCCCGCCAGAATCGCCCCGATCGCCGGCGAATCGAAGCCGGCGACCACCGCCGCAAGCTCCTTCATCTTCGGCCCGAGCTTCGGCCCGAGGGCCTTGAAATTGGCCTTGGCGCTGCGGGTGACCAGGGCGTCCTCGTCGCGGCTGAATTCGATCGCCTTGACGTTCAGCTCCTCGGCAATGATCTCGGCGGTGCCCTCGAGCAGCCGCTGCTGCTCCGGCGAAGCGGCGATCACCACCGCGCGGGCCAGCGGCTGGCGCACCTTGAGATTCTGCGCCGTTCTGAGATAGCGGCCGAGCGAAACCGTCTGCATCGTCGCCTCCATCTGGAGCTCCAGCTCGGGATCGCGCTCGGCCTGGCCCGGGTCCGGGAAATCGCAGCAATGCACCGATTCCGGCATCGAAGCACTCCGCAGATTGCGGTAGATCGCCTCGGTGACGAAGGGAATGAACGGCGCGGCGGCGCGGCAGAAAACCAGCAGCACATAATGCAGCGTCGCGTAAGCCTCCCGCTTGTCGCCGTCGTCCTGGCTCTTCCAGAACCGGCGGCGGCTGCGCCGGATATACCAGTTGGTCAGGTCGTCGACGAATTTTTCGAAGCGGTTGGCCGCCTTCTGCAGATTGTAGCGGTCCATTTCGTCGCGGATTTCGCCGACCATCTGCATCGCCGAGGAAATGACCCAGCGATCCAGCGGATTGGCCGGATGGCGCGGCGCCGGCACCCCGTCGGCCGGCACGTAACCGTCGAGCCGGGCGTAGGTGACGAAAAAGCTGTAGGCGTTCCACATCGGGATCAGCACCCCGCGCAGCTTCTCCCGGACCCCTTCCTCGGAAAACTTCAGATCCTCGGCGCGCACCACCTGGGAGCCGAGCAGAAACAGCCGCAGCGCGTCGGCGCCGTAGGTGTTGACGATGTACATCGGATCGGGGTAATTCTTGAGCCGCTTCGACATTTTCTGGCCGTTTTCGGCCAGGATCATGCCGTTGACCACCACGTTGCGGAACGGCGGCCGGTCGAAAAGCGCCGCCGCCAGCACCACCAGCGTGTAGAACCAGCCGCGGGTCTGATCCTGGCCCTCGGCGATGAAGTCGGCCGGGAAATGCGCCTCGAAATGCTCGCGGTTTTCGAAGGGATAATGCTCCTGGGCATACGGCATCGAACCGGACTCGAACCAGCAGTCGAGCACCTCCGGCACCCGGACCAACGGCGATTTGCCGGTCGGCGACGGGATGGTGAGCTGGTCGACGTAATGCTTGTGCAAATCGCGCACTTCGGCGCCGGTGAGCTGTTCGAGCTCGGCAATCGAGCCGACGCAGATGGTTTCACCCTCCTCGTTGCGCCAGATCGGCAGCGGCGTCCCCCAGTAACGGTTGCGGCTGATCGCCCAATCGCGGGCGTTCTCCAGCCACTTGCCGAAACGGCCGTCGCGCAGGTGCGGCGGCATCCAGGAAATCTGCTGATTGCCCCGGATCATCTTTTCCTTGATCGGGTCGATCCGGACGAACCAGGTCGAAATCGCCCGGTAGATCAACGGACCGTCGTCGCGCCAGCAATGCGGATAGCTGTGGCGGATGGTGGAACGGACCACCAGCTTGCCCTCGTCCTTGAGCCGGCGCATGATCTCCTGATCACACTCCTTGACCGCCCGGCCCGCGTAATCCGGCACCTCGGCGGTGAAGGCGCACTGCTCGTCGATCGGACAGACCTCCGGCAGGCCGTAACGGCGGCAGACCAGATTGTCCTCTTCGCCGAACCCCGGCGCGGCATGCACCAGCCCGGTGCCGTCCCCGGTGCTGACGAAATCGGCGTTGAGCACCTGAAAGGCCCCTGCCGAACGCAGCCCCGAAAAGTAGCCGAACAACGGTTTGTAGCGTTGGTGCTCAAGCTCTTTCCCGGTGAATTCGGCGATGACCTCCGGCGCTTCCTTGTAATAGGACCCGACCCGGTCTTTGGCCAGAATATAGCGGACGTCGCCGTCCTGGATTTTGACGTAGGCGATATCGGGGCCGGCGACCAGCGCCAGGTTCGACGGCAGCGTCCACGGCGTCGTCGTCCAGGCCAGAAAGTAGGTGCCGGGCTCGTCTTCCAGCTCGAAGCGCACGGTGATCGCCGGGTCGGTGACTTCGGCGTAGCCCAGGTTGACCTCGAAATTCGACAGCGGCGTGGCGCAGCGCGGACAATAGGGCAGAATCTTGTTGCCCTCGTAGATCAACCCCGAATCCCACAGCCGGCGGAAGACCCACCAGATCGATTCCATATAGGCCGGGTCCATGGTGCGGTAGCCGCGCCGGAAATCGACCCAGCGCCCCATCCGGGTCACCACCGTTTCCCATTCGGAGGTGTACCTCAGAACGATCGAACGGCAGGCTTCGTTGAAATTGCCGATGCCGTAATTCTCGATTTCCTTTTTGCTGGCGAGGCCGAGTTCCTTCTCCATCTCGTTTTCGACCGGCAGCCCGTGGCAATCCCAGCCGAAGCGGCGGTCGACGTATTCGCCCTTCATGGTGCGGTAACG
>JAVBSD010000296.1:0-3105 GCA_031547325.1 Victivallaceae bacterium
ACTGATCAGGCGCGCACAGCATGATGTGGGTGATCGCGCCGACCAGCTTGACAGTGAAGGAAATTCCGGACCGTTCGAGCATGCCCTTGTCCAGTTTGATCCGGCCCTGTTTGTCGCAGACGCACTGCCGCGCCTTGGAGCCGAGCCAGGCCAGCGCCTCCTGAAGCTCCGGATTGAACGGATCGCGCCGGGCCTTGCTCACCAGCTCGGTGAACGAGTCGGGCGGAAAAAGCCGCAGGTCCCGCTTCGCCCCCGGTACGAGGACAAAGCGGGTTTCTTCCTCCTTGCTGCGCCACTCGCTCGGTATCGCCACCCGGAATTGACTGTCCAACGCATGGTCGGACTCTCCGAGGTAACCGAGAGCGGCAAGCGGATCGAATCCCTGCATCTCTATGGTCGTTTCCTATTTTCCCCTATTTTCCCCTATCTATTCCTATTTTACCATATTTTTCCCCAAATGCAACCTTTGAAATGAAAAAACTTCAACTTTTCTCGAAATATGGGGGCAAAAAAAAAGCCTCCGCCCGTAATCGGCGGAGGTTTGGGGAAAATGGCGGGGGAGGGGCGTGTTATACGGCCCGGCGGTTCGGGTCCCAGATGAACTTGTGCATTTGCAGCTGCATCCGTGCCCGGGGGATTTTTTCTTCGATGAGCCAGGCGGCGAGTTCCGCCGGGTCCAGGCGGTCCCAGACCGGGCTGAAGAGGAGCGTCCCGGCGTAGTCGCCGGGCCGCTCGGCGGCGATCACCCGGCGCGCGTAATCGAAATCGGCGCGGTCGGAGACCGGGAATTTGACCTGGTCGTGCGGGGCCAGCCGCGGATAATTGGCGAACAGATTATGTCCGGCCATGCCGCTTGACGGCGGCTTGCAGTCGACGATCTTGACCGCGGCGCGGGGCAAAGGCGCGATCGGCAGCGAGCCGTTGGTTTCGATCAGCACGGTGAAGCCGAGTCCGAGCAGGCGCTCCGCCAGCTCGGGCAGGCCCGGCTGGAGCAGCGGTTCGCCGCCGGTCAGTTCGACCACCGGGAGCCCGGCGGCCCGGGTCAGCTCCAGCAGCTCTTCCAGTTGGCACTTCTTGCCGGCTTCGTCGTGGGAGTAGCGGGTGTCGCAGAAGCGGCAGTCGAGGTTGCAGCCGGCGAAGCGCAGGAAAAAGCACGGCACGCCGGCATAGGTCGATTCGCCCTGGATGCTGGAGAAGCTCTCCACCAGTCTGAATTCGGGGTCATTCAAAATAAGAAGCCTTTGAGCCGGGGGATTCGGAGACGGTGATGCGGTGGACCTTGACATTGCCGTCGTTGATGCGCCGCGACAGCTCCTTGTAGATGATCCGGGCGAGGTTTTCGCTGGTCGGGTTGCAGTCGCGGAAGTATTCGAGTTCGCTCAGGTTGTAGTGATCGAAGATGTCGATGACCCGGTCCAATTCCTGTTTGACCTTGCGGAAGTCGCAGGCGATGCCGACTTCGTCGAGCGCCTCGGCGCGCAGCGTCGCCGTGACCTCCCAGTTATGCCCGTGCATCCGGGCGCAGTTGCCGGGGTAGCCTTCGAGCCGGTGGGCTCCGGAAAAGCCCCGGGTGATTTCCACTTCGTACATGATCGCGTCTCCGTTTTATTTGGGTATTAATATAGCCGTTTTCGCCGTCTTTGCTAACTGAAGTCGCACCAGGACCGGGTTTTGTCGGCGTTTTTTGCCTTGAGTCCGATGGCGGCGAGGTCGCGGATGCGGCCGTGGCGGCGGTTGGCGATGATGCGGTCGGCGTAGGTCGGGCCGAGGCCGGGGACCCGCAGCAGCGTTTCGCGGTCGGCGGTGGCCAGGCGGACCGGAAAGAACTCCGGATGCCGCCTCGCCCAGATCAGCTTGGGGTCGGCCGAGAGGTCGAAGTTGCCGCCGGAATCGTATTCGAGCTCGGAGACGTCGAACTTGTAGCTGCGGAGCAGGAAATCGGCCTGGTACAGCCGGTGTTCGCGGGTCAGGCGGTCGCCCGGTTCGAGGGTGAAGCGCTGTTCGCCCGGCAGCGACCGGTCGCCGAGGCCGGCCTGGTAGGCCGAGAAGTAAGCGCGCTCGAATTTCAGCCGGTGGTAGATGCCGTCGAGGTAGGTGACGATTTCGCGGTCGCATTCGTCGGAGGCGCCGACGATGAACTGGGTCGAGGTCTTGACCCGGCTGTGGGGGGAGCCCTTGGCGGTGTTGGCGGCGATGTATTTCAACGGTTCGACGATGTCGCGGTCGAAGTCCTTGTAATCCGAAAGCTTGCGGAAATGGCGGCGCCCCGGCGCCTCGATGTTCAGCGACACCGCGGTGGCCAGGCTCAGCGCTTCGTCGATCGCCGGTCGGGAAGCCCCCGGAATGATCTTCAGATGGATGTAGCCGCGGTAGCGGTAGCGGTGGCGCAGGATCCGCGCCACGTCGAGCAGCCGCTCCATGGTCCGGTCGGCGGTGTCGATGATGCCGGAGCTGACGAAAATCCCCAGCAGCCACTGTTTGCGCAAGTGCTCCATGAAGGCGGAGGCCACCTCGTCCGGGGTCATCGAACAGCGCCGCGCGTTGCCGTCGAGGCGCAGCGGGCAGTAACGGCAGTCGCTGGTGCAGACGTTGGTCAGCAGCGTCTTGAACATGATGCCGTAGCCGCCGGCGGCCAGCGGCACCGGGTAGAGCCAGTTGCCGTCGAGGCCGCGCCGGCGTTTTTCACGCGGATCGGAGGTGGAACAGGCGCACGACAGGTCGTACTGCGAATCGGTGGCCAGGAGCTTGAGTTTTTCCCATTTGTCGGGCATCGGTCCTCATTGGGCTTCGCCGCGCAGGATGGCGGCGTCCATCGGATCGGGTTCGACGCTGGGCGCGAGGTCGGTGCCGACCCCGGCTTCGGCTTCGGCGACCTCGGGCGGCGTTTCGCGGCGGACTCGGACCGGCTCGCGTTCGGCGCGGAGGCGCTCGAATTCGGCCTGGCGTTCGGCTTCGCGCCCGCCCATGACCGCGTTGAAGCGGCCGGAGAGGGCCAGGAGCTGGGCCTTGACCACGATGATGTAACGCTCGACGGTCAGCGTGGACTGGCTGACCCGGCTGGAAAAGGTCCCGTCGTCGAAGGGAGTCGCCATGCTGTTCGGCTCG
>JAVBSD010000302.1:0-3939 GCA_031547325.1 Victivallaceae bacterium
GGAAATGGCCCCCGTGGTTGTTCATCTGCGGCGGGAAGTAGTAGGCCTCCGGCTTGCCGCGTTCGCCGCCCAGGGCCGCGTGGCGGTCGCCGTGGTGGCTGTGGTGGGGCAGGGGGCCGAGGTTGTCGAAAAATTTCGAAAAAATCGGCCAGGCGCCGTATTGGCTCCACAGCGCTTCGCCGATCAGTTGCGCGCCGAGCTCGGCCACCGCTTCGGAGAGCAGGAAACGGCCGGCGGCGGCGACGCATTGGCTCATGCCTTCGTGTTCGGCGGTCAGGGGGCCGTTTTCGGCGCGGGTGGTCGAGGCCAGCCAGCGTTCGTCGATGCCGCCGCGGGCGCCGCCCAGGGCGTAGTAGTCGTCGGGATGCAGCTTGATCCGCCGGCCGGGAATGCAGAAGGAGCGCGAAACCCAGTTGGGCGCGAGGCGCAGCACGCCTTCGCCGGCGGCGAAGGCCGAAGAGATGGTGGACATGGTGGAATTTCCTTTCATTCGATGATGAACATTTCGATATCGTCGAGGCGCGGGAGCGCCAGGGTCAGCACGCCGTCATGATAACCGAAGGCCTGTTCCCGGCCGTCGGAGACGCGGACGACCCGCGCGGCCGGCTCGGTCCGCCAGGAAATTTCCCGGCCGGTCAGCGGGATGTTGGGCAGCTCGTCCTGATAGTTGACCAGCGCCAGGAAGCGGCGCCCGGGCGATTCCAGCACGGTGATTTCGGTCGACTCCGGCAGGTCGGCGGCGATCGGGCGCGGGATGAATTCGCCGAAGAGGGCCGCGCCGAATTCGCGCTGCGCCGCCTGGCGGTGGCGCAGGACGGCGCTGGCGATGTACACCGCCCGGCCGCCGCCATAGGCATTGACGCTCCAGCCGACATGCGGGGTGGTCCGGCCCGGCGGGTTGGAATGGATCGAGGCGTAATGATCGGGATCGCCGACCGGGAAATCGGGGAGGGCCAGCCGGGCGCGGACTTCGGCGGTCGTCGCCAGCGCCAGCGGCGCCCGGTCGCCGGCGGCGGAGACCAACTCGCCGCCGCCGTTCGCCGCCAGGTAGGTCATCCGGTCGCTCATCGCGCCGGCAAAGCTCACGCCGAAGACATCGGCGAGTTGGAAGTCGCCGGCAGAGCGGCCTTCGCGGTCCCTCAGCGAGGTGGCGCCGGTGGCGATCAGGGTGCCGCCCCTGCGGACGAATTCGCGCATCCGTTCGACCTCCTGCGGGCTCAGGTAAGCCGCGTTGCAGACGACCAATGTGTCGAGCCCGGACCAGTCGGCGTCGGTTTCGACGACGACGCGCCAGGGGATCTTCATGCGGGTCAACAGCTCGGAGGCGCCGCCGATTTCGGCGATGGCCGGGATGTCGCGCAGGCTCATGTTGGAGCTTTCGCCCTGCCAGTCGGCGACGGGAATCCCGTTGGCCGCCGGCTGGACCATCGAGGCCATCGAAAAATAGACGCCGCAGCGGGCGGCGAGGCGCGGGTGGTATTGCTCCAGCAGCCGGCGGAAGGGATCGAGCGCATCCAGCACCTCGCGCAACCGCCGGTAGGTCCGGGGATTCAGCGTGCCGTCCGGGTCGATCGCGTCGATGAAGAAGCAGGCGCCGCCGTGGGCCAGCGTGGTCGCCGCCGACAGCTTCAGCTCGGCGGCGGATTTGGTCGAGGTGTGATCGTAGAGGTTGACGCAGCGCGAGGTCATGAATTCCAGGGGCGGTTTGGCGCTGTAGGCGTCGAGCGCCTTGACGCCGAGGCGCTGCTGGTGCTTGCTGCCGTAGAAGTCGCCGGAGGCGTAATCGCCGGCCCCGGCGATGCCGGGCGACTGGCCGAGGTACCAGCCGTGGAGCACCGGCGAGAACTGGCAGGTCACGCTGATGCCGGGGCGGGTCCGCCGCGCCGCGTCGCTCATGCGGCGGGCGAAAACGGCCATCGAATCCTCGCGGAAGCGTTGGAACCGCACCCATTCGGGGGCGTCCCAGTCGATGGTCGCGGGGAAGGGCGCGCCCCAGGCGGCGGCGCAGGCCGGGCACTGGCAGACCAGCGGCCAGAAGGTCATGTCGATGAAGATGCCCTCGATGGGATAGGCGGCGATTTCGGCGGTCTGGGCCGCCGCGAAATCGGCGTATTCCGGGTTGTTGCAGCAGCAGTAGCGGTAGCGTCCGTGGCGTTCGGTCCCGTCGGCCGAACGCATCCGCCACTCCGGATGCCGCGCCGCCGCGTCGTTGTGAAAGACCACCGTGGTGTAGGCCACCGGGACGATCCCGGCGCCGCGCAACCCGCCGACGGTTTCGCCGAAGATGTCGCGCCCCGCAAGGCCGGCGTGCATATGCCCGACCCGGGTCGGGTAGTAGCAGTTGCCGTTGTGGTCGCAGGCGTAGACCATCGCGGCGTCGACGCCGGAGGTTTGCACCATGGCGACGTAGTTCGCCGGATCGAATTTCGCCATGTATTCCGGGCGCTGGTCGGTGATATGGCTGTCGATCAGCAGCCGGGCGTACGAGTGTTCAAACCACATAAAGGATCTCCTTTTGGATACAATAACGATCGTTCATGCTTGCATCAATGGCAAAATTATGCGATATGCGATACAAAAATGATATTTCTGGAAAAAATCTCGCCGACTCTGCGCATCGTCGGCAGCGCCCGGATCGGCCCGAAATGGGTCGAGGCGATGCGCTACATCTACGAGCACGAGCTGGTGCTCTTCGGCGAAAGCGACTTCGAGCTGCTGATCGAGGGGGAGCGCATTCCCTGTCCGGCCGGCAGTTTCGCCATCGTGCCGCCGGGGCGGCGGCACACCTCCTACGCGGTGGGGGGGCGGTCGGGGGTGCGCCGCTGGATCCATTTCGACTGGGTACACACCGGAGATGAGACGCAGCGGCCGGTGATTACCTACTGCCCGGCGCCGTGCCGTTTTCGGGACGTTCACGCCGCTCCGGAATGGCTGCCGGCGGGGGTGATGCACGGCCGGATCGCGCGTCCGGCGCTGGCGCTGGAGCATTTCCGGCGCATCGACGACCGGTTCAATTCGGGGGGGAGCCGCGAACGTCTGGCGGCGCGGGCGGCGCTGCTGGAGCTGCTGGTCGAGCTGCTGGCCGGTGATTTGCCGGAGGGGCCGGAAAATGAACGCCGGGCGGCGCTGGCTTCCCGGGTCCGCCGCCGCCTCGATCTGGTGGCCGAGGAGCCGGCGTCGCGCGCCGAGCCGATCCGCCGCGCGCTGGAATCGTGCGGCGAATCCTACGCCCATCTGTGCCGGGAGTTCAAGCAACACTACGGAATCACCCCGTCGCGTTACGTCAGCGAATCGCGGCTGGCGCGCGCCCGGCAACTGCTGGCCGACACCGGTTGCCGGGTGGCCGAAGTGGCGGCGCTGCTCGGCTACGACAACGTCGGCTACTTCACGCGGCTGTTCCGGCGCAGCGCCGGGGTGACGCCGACCGGCTACCGGGGCCGGTAGTACCACAAGCCGGCCGAATGGGGCCGGTCGAAGCGCACCCGGAATTCGGCCAGCTCGCGGCCGGGGATCTCCCGGACGCCGCCGTCGAGGTCTTCGAGGAGATAGCTTCGGGCGGGATCGACGCCGCGCGGCGCGAAGCGGCGTTCGCCGTCCCCGCCCGCGTCGTGGCGCAGCGCCATCACCGCGCCCGAATCGCCGTCGGCGCACTGCCAGGCCGCCCAGCCGCCCTCGTTGCCGAGCGAATAAAAGTCGCCCAGGAAAAGTTGGCGCAGCCGGTCGGCGTGATGCAGCATTTTGGCGAGCCACGCGGTGGACATGCCCGGCGTTTTCAGGGCTTCGATCAGGGTGTAGGGGCAGGTCATGCCCGACGCGGCGGCGGCGAGGAAGTTGTAGAGGTCGCCGTCGTCGATGTGCGCCCCGCCGGCGTGCAGCGGCACCCAGGGAGTGAGGTTCTGCACCGAATTCTGGTTGAGGACTTCGTTGTCGCGGAAGCTG
>JAVBSD010000354.1:0-7108 GCA_031547325.1 Victivallaceae bacterium
GACCGTCCAGACGGAGCCGTTCAGCGTTTCGCCGTCATAAACGGCTTCCGCCGCTTTTTCGCCCCAGGGACCATAGGAAACAATCACGACGCCTTCGTCGCCGAAGGTACATTCGGTCAGGCCGTACCCGTGCCACACGAACACCAGGGACGGCGCTCCCTCTTCAAAGTACTCGATCCGGTACCCGCGCAGCCGGGATTGGCGCTCGTCCTTGTCGACACGCAAGCCGTCCCGCTCCTCGGCTTCCCCGCCCAGAAGTTCATGGTAACACTTCCATTTATCATATTTCGCCTGGGGTTCGGAAAAACGCGCATGGCATCCGGCGAGCAGCAGCAAAACTGCAATCACAACGATATTTTTCATTATTTTCCCTATTCCGCTCTTTGCTTGAACCGGGGGCGCCGCCAAAGCTTCTCGGTCAGAAAATACATCATAATCACCGACAGGATCGCATAAGGCACGCCGAGCTGCGCGATCAGACACCCGGCCACCACGATGACGGCATTGACGATGATCAACGCGATCAGCCACAGCAACACCAAACCGGTTTTCATCAGGCTCATACGCTTCATCCCGAAAAAAACAGAGAATATATCACGCTGACGATCAAAGTTACGGGGAAGGCGATGACTTTGACCAGCCAATCCGGCATGCCGCGCCCCGCGCCGCTGTGTTCAAAACACAACACGCCCAGCATCAGCCATTCGAGGGCCAGAATCCTCAGGAGATGAATTCCCGCCTTTTTGAAATCGATTCGGTTCATTGCCATTAAGAGGCTCCCGTCAAGGTAAAAGATATGAAATCATCGAAATTACGCTCCCTGATCAAAAAGAATACCTCCGCCAACGCGATCACCAGCACGGCGATATAAAGCGGCAGCAAAAACAGCCCGAACATAACGATGCTCAGCCCGGTATCGTCGCCGCGCACGAGAAGCTCCACCAGGTCAGTCAGGAAACTGATCGCCATAAAAAACGCCAACACAATCGGCGGCAGAAAAAAATCGCGCATCTTCAAAACCCTTTCCGGGAAATGCTTCACCGCCTATAGAAATAGCATCCGAAACGGAAAGTTGCAAACCCGGTTCTGAATTTTACGATCAATACACGCCGTGGCGCTTCCAGAGGTCGACCATGAATTCGTAGCGCTCCAGCGGCAAGCCGGTGTAGACGCAGTTGCTGGTGCTGAAGATGTAGCCGTAGCCGGGCATGCCGTGTTCGAGGGCGCAGCGCACCGACGCCTCGATCTCGGCGGGGCCGCCGGTCTGGAGCGCGGCGCAGTTGACGTTGCCGATCAGGCACATCCGGTCGCCGTACCGCCGCTTGACCTCGGCGATGTCGACTCCGCCCTGCGGGTCGAGGCTGTGCAGCGCGTCCGGGCGGCAGTCGGCGATCCGGTCGAGGATCGGCATGATGTTGCCGTCGGTGTGCTTGATCGAATAAAACCCCAGTTCACGGTACCTTCGGATCACCTCCGCGAGATAAGGCTGGACGAATTCGCCGAACTGGTCGGGGGTAAAAAAAGGATTGACGTTGAAGCAATAATCCGAACACAAGGCGAAGCCGTCGAGCACCCCCCAGCCGGCGACGGTCTCCGCGTTGCCGGCGGCCCATTCCAGATTCCGCCGCGCCTCCTCCTTCAACCCTTCGGCGTCATCGAACATCCGCAGCGAAAAATCCATCATCGCCTCCCCGGAGGGCAGGCTGAAGGTGCAGTCGCCGTGCATCATCGTGAAGTAACGCCCGCCGGATTTTTCGGCGATCGCCTCCAGGCAGCGGCGCACCGCCTCCTGGTCCCAGCCGCCGGGCTGGTGAAAAAAGATCGCCGAATGGTCGTAGGCTTCGGCGATCGCGATATAGAGGTCGGCCACGTCGTCGATGTGCAAACGCTGCTCGGCCGCGCTCATCTGATCCCACTGGCTGAAGTGGCGGTGGGTCGGGTGGAGGCGGCCGAACTTCTCCATGGTCAGAAAAAAGACCAGCTCGAAGTGCGGCACAAGCCCTTCGAGCGGGCGGCGTTCCAGGGCGGCGATAAATCTTTCTTTCGGCGTCATCGTACTATCCATTGCTGATTGAACCTGTATTGGAAGAATAAATTAATATACGCCCAATACAGGATCTATGCAATGGTCAGCGACTGGAACTGTGAACGAAAATATTCAGGCCGAAGCGGCCGCCGTGTTCGATCGCGGCTTCCGGCTCGACCACGACGCGGAAGAGATATTCGCCGGACTGCTTCGGCATGAAATCCCAATGCCGCGCCTCGGTTCGCGAAATGTCGGCGCGTTTTTGCCACACGACTTCGCCGTCCGGCCCGGTCAGGGTCAATGTCGCCTTGGCGCCGTAGCCGTTTCCTTCCCACATGACGGCGACCGGCGCATCGACTTCGGCCGGAGCGACGGCGAATTTCCACTCCGCGCCGAGCGGAGTCACGCCGTTCTGTTCCCAGCAGGAAAAGGCGTTGTAGGCGCCGTCGCCCGAAGCGGCGATGTCGGCGACGGTGTCCAGGTAGCCGTTGACGGCGAAGCCGCTGACCGGTTCCCCTTTTTCGCGCATGAATTCGGTTTGGCGGTCCCGCGCGGCGGCGGCCAGCGCGTCCGCCTCGATGCCGCGCTGCTGCCTGGCCCGGCGGGCCTCGCCGTCGGCGGCGATGCGTTCGAAGACCGCCGGATCGTCGACGATCAGATAGACCGCGCCGTTGCGCACGGTGTCCCGCCAGACGGCCGAATGGCCTTCGGTCCGGACCGTCACCGGCGCGAAACCCGATTCCTCCAGACGGTACACCAGCTTGCCGGCCAGCCAGGGCAAGGCGGCGAAAGAGAAATTCGCACTCTCCGGGGTGATGATGAACCGCTCCGGGGCGTATTCATAATTTTCGTTGACCGCGACCACCAGGGCGGCGTCTTCTCCGGTCAGCAGGGTTTTCACCCACATTTTCGGGTTGTCGGCGGCGGCGTGCGCCAACGGATGCGCCAGGCCGAACAGGCTCGCGGCGTGGCGCAGGGTCCGCGAATACAGGCCGACCGCCTGCCAATTTTCCGGCACCACATCGGTCCCGTAGGAAATCACCAGTCCCGTGGCCTCGGTCGCGTCGATGTAGGCAAAGAGCGCCACCGCGCCGTTGCCGAGGCCGTAATGCATGGCCAGGGCGATTTCATCCGGGTTGGTGTTGTAGCCGAAGCCGCGCGCCGGGCGCGAGGTGTCGCGGTAGTTTTCGATGCCGTCGGCCAGCAGCTTTTCCTTGCCGATCCAGGGGTGGCCGGGGAGCTCCCACTCCTCCCAGTAACTCTGGTAGGTGAACGAAAACGGACGCGGCGCGACCGAACGCTTGACCAGCGACAAATGGTTGTCCACGTACTTCACGCTCCACGCCAGGGTATTGGTGTAGATATCCGGGTTGGTCAGGTCGGCCACCGGCGCGTAAAAGAAGTAATTGAACGGCGTGAAGGTCAAATCGAGGGTCAGCATCGCCATGCCGGAGGGGTCGTTCGCCACGACATTTTGGTAGCGCTCGAGCACCTCCGCCGCCGTCTGGCCGACGCGGCGGTTCAACGGCCGTCCCTCCTTGCCGTAGTCGTGGCAGTCGGGTTCGTCCATCAGCAGATAGCCGGCCAGCGCCGGATGCCCGGCGGTCGCGGGGTCGACCAGGTGGCTGCCGTAGATCGATTTGACGCCGAGCAATTCGCCCAGGTCGAGCAGGGTGTCCGAAAGCGGCCAGAAGGAGTTGTAGGCGCTCAAACCGTTGGCGGCGTAACGGCGCAGATCGAAGCCGCCGTAGGTGCCGAAGACGCTCAAGTCGGCGAAGGCGCGAAGCGAGGTTCCGACGACTTCGCCGCCGTTGCGGTCGGCCGCCAGGAAGGTCACGCGCTCGCCGCGCTCCAACGGCCGGTCGAAGGCCACCTTGGCCACCCGGGTCGCCGAGGCGTAGCCGGGAGCGAGCCACTTGACCCGGGCGGCGCGGCCGTTGACGCTGATTTGTTCGGGAACCGCCGCGTCGGGCCGCAGGGCGGTGAAATACAAATAGGCGTTGGCCAAACCGGCGTCGAAAACCGCCGTCATCAGGCGGTACGAAGGCGCTCCGGCGAAAACCGTGTACTTCGCTTTGCCGCCGTCGCTGAACCGCAGTTCGAATTCGGTCGCCTGCGCCAGACTCCGGCGCAGGCACAAGGCGATTTCGCCGGTCCCGCCGGCGGGAATGACCTCCGGGCGCGCCAACTGCCAGACCAACTGCCAGTCGCCGGCTTCGCCGCTCCAATATATGGCGTCATGGCCGTCCCAGACGATATCGCTCAACGATACGGGTTCGGTTCCGGAATTGACCACGTAGAAGTACACCATGCCGCCGTAATTGTCGCTGCTCTCCCGGACCTGGTTGAGTTCCGGAGAGGTCTCGGCGCCGGTGGGGCGGTCGTAGACGTTGGCCAGCAGATACCCCCCGGCGTTGTCGACGGCGGAGACTCCGGCGGCGAAGGCCGCCGCCGCCAGGCAAGACCATAATGCTTTGGACATCGAAATCCCCTTTTTCACAGAAAATTGATTTTCCGGCCGGCGCTGTCCATCCCGCTCACGATGTATGGAATTACATTCCACTCCGCGTCATAGATGCGGGAATTCAGGTTGGACAGCTCGTTCTTGTCGGCCGAGGTCGCGTGGCCGTCGAAATAAAGCGCGGAAGACCTCTCCCGATGCCGAAGCATCACCGTGCCTTCGTTCGCAACGCCATTGGAGGCGTAAACATACCACCACTGGATGGATGAATCGTCCGTATTCGCGCTGTCGAAGACATACGCGGTATTGCTCGGAGGAAATTTTGCGGTCACCGCGTCGTATTTGCGGTTCTGATAGGAAATTTGCATCCCGTAGAAATTGGAGGTCGTCACCTCCAGATTGGGGACGGAAACGGTCGGGCAGGAAAGCGCCGCCTTGGGCAGAAAGCCCTGGTCTTTGAAAATCTGTACCCAGCTCGACCAGTTCGCATCGAAAATCTGCGGCAGCCAGCCGTCGCAGTCATTGACGTACATCGTCATGCCGAGGCCGCATTGCTTGATGTTGCTCAGGCATTTGGTCTGCTGCGCCGCGGCGCGGGCCTTGGACAGCGCCGGCAGCAGCATGCTGGCGAGAATGGCAATAATCGCGATGACAACCAACAGCTCTATGAGTGTGAATAATGATACCGGCGTCGCCTTTTTCCCGTTGCGTTTTGTGTCCATGTTTCATTCTCCCTGGTTTGTTGAAATACGATTTTTGGGGTCGATCCGCCGCCTCCGCCGCCGGACGGAACGGCGGCGAAGGCAAAATTCTCACGAAAACTCTTTTTTTTCTCAAGCCATCACGACGGCCGCTCCGGTCAGTTCGGCCAGGTGTTCGAGATAATAATTCCGGTAATTCCGGTACAGGGCCACGGTGTCGTCGCCTCCGGGCCGCCGGGCGGCGTCGGGCGCGTTGAATAAGCCGGGATACTGGTAACAGAGGACCTTCTCGAAGGTGGTGAAGCCGTCGAGCTCCGCGACGATCTGTTCGAGCGGGCGGGGGTAGAGCGCCTGGTCTTCGGTGAACAGAAACGCCTCCATGTCCAGCCACAAATGCGCTCCGTTGCGGTCGGCGATCCGCTGAAAAAGCTTCATCGCCTCCGCCGGTCCGATGTCGTCCTCCGGCATGCGGTGAAAGGCGAACGGACAGATGATGTCGAGCTCGCGGGCCAGCCGGTCCCAGGCGTCGAGCGCCTGCGGCACATAATAGCAGTTCGGCGCCAGCATCACCGGCAGGGCCGGGTTGAAGCGGTTCTTGCAGCGCCTGAATTCCCGGAAAAATGCGATGATGTCTTCGCTGGTGACGTCGCCGCCGTTGTACAACGAGCCCATGCCCTCCTCGGAAATATACCAGCCGTAGAAGCTGGCATGGTGGCCGTAGCGCTGCCATATCTCTTCGGCCACCCGGCAGTGCCATTCCAGCGAGGGCGCCGAATAATCGAACCAGGCGTACATGCCGACTCCCGGCAGCACCGACATGCCGAATTCGTCGGCGGCGGCCATGATCGCCTCGACCGGGTCGGCGCACCCCACTTGCATGCGTCCGGGAAAGAGCCGCGACGGATAAAAGGCGTCGCCGCGGTAACCGGTCGCGGGGATGTCGTGCCTGCCGCAATATTGATCGTTGCGGAAGAGCTCCTGGAGGATGATGATATTCATCCCGATGCCGCGCATGCCCCGGACCAGGTCGCGCCAGTCGGCGGCGGTGAACTGCTCCAGCTCCCGGTTCCACAGACGCCCTTCGACGTCGCTCCAATGGCGGATGCCGCACCACGCGCCGTCGATCAGCCCGGTGGAACGGTGGGGAGAATCCAGGATGGTCAGCGCGACGCCGGTGCAAGCCACCGGGTTGCCGCCGCAATCGAGGGCTTCGGCCACCAGGTCATACTTGCCCGGACGCCCGCGAAAATCGAGACGGACCGTGGCGGAACGCCAAACACCGTCCATCGTTGCGTCAGCGCCGTAAAACTCATTCAGGCACCGAACGCGAAACCCGGCGACCGCCGGCGAGTCGATGGCCAGCCGGAGGTCCACCGGAACCATCGCGGAAACCGGGGACGGAGGCAGCGTCCTCAGGGTGAGAGTGCTCATGTCTTTCCTTTTTCTTAGAGGTGACGAGCGGTTGATTCGCGAACGATCAGCCGCGGTTTCAGGCGCAATTTGACGATTTTATCGTCGTTGTGTTCGATATGTTTGATCAACAGCTCGATGCCGGTCCGGCCGATCTGCCAGATCGGCTGGGCGATGACCGACAGCGCCGGAGTATGGTATTCCGCCAGGTCGAAATCGTCGTATCCGAGCACCGAAACATCTTCGGGAATCCGCAGCTTCAGCTCCTTCAGCGCCCGCAGCGCGCCCATCAGCATCATCGCGCCGCCGGCGTAGATGGCGCTGGGGGGATCGGGTCGGGACATGATGTCCAGCACCGCCAGGCGGCTGGCCTCGAAACGCCCCTCCACCGACGGAGCGATGGTGCGGATGCACTCCGCGGAGTGCGCCATGGCTTCGGGCGGCAGACTGGCGATGAAGCCGCGATGACGTTCGCAGGAGGCGTATTCATCGGAGCTGACGAATACCGCG
>JAVBSD010000478.1:0-2642 GCA_031547325.1 Victivallaceae bacterium
TCGGAACCGGCTTCGGCGTAGACCGCGGCGATGTCGCCCGTGCTGTCGGAAAGCACGTAGTAGTATTCGCAGGTGTGCGGCACACTGCGCATCAATTCCAGCGCTTCGGCCACCGTCGAACACTCCTCCATGATCCGCCGCATCAGGAAATTCATCGGGAGGCCGTCCCAGTTGCCGACGCCCCCGCCGCCCATTTCGCCCATCGCCAGGCCTTCAGCGTTCATCGCGGTCACCGTCCCGATGAAACCGGCGTAACTGACATTGGCCCAGGCGTGTCCATCCTCCGGCATCACCACCGTCAGCACCGCGAAATCCTGAATGCCGATGTCGCGCATGTAATCGAGCACCCGAACGTGGCGGACCTTGCCGTCGACCGAAGCCGCGCCCCGCACCGCGATGCCGGAACAGTGGAAGATCTCCGGAAACAGATTGATCTGACGCCCTTCGCGGGCGCTCAGCCCGGCGGCCAGGCTCATCGCGTCGCATTCGACGTAGAAACGTTCCGGCATATAGGGCATGGAACGTTCCCCGACCTCGTCGATCTGGTCGAAAAACCACGTGTCCTTCAGGTACAGCTGCCCCGCCGCCACCAGCAGGATGCGTTCGTAAAGCCCGCGGATCGAGGGCCCCAGCAGTTCGCCCTGCGCCGTCCCCATCTCCTCCGGCGTCCCGGCGACGAAAAGCACCCGCTTGCCGCCGGGGAGCTCGCCGAGCATTCCGTGGTCGGCACGCGCCGCGACCTTGATTTCGAGGGCCCCGAGGCCGAAGCCAAGGACGGCCGCCAGGACCAGCAGCAGCCGGTATTTCATAATTTCACCTCTTTCAATGCGAAGTTGATTGCGGCCGCCATGGTCCGCGCCAGTTCCCGTCCCGACACCTCACGCGTCGCCGGAGCATCGGCCGGCGGCATGAAACGCGCCGGATCGGGCGTCGAACGGATCTCCCATTCGGTGAAACGGATCGCGGCGCGCCACTTGCCGGCGTCGATGCGGATCGCCAGCGGACGCGAAGCCGATGCGTCGAGCTCGATCTCGGCGGTGACTTTTTTCTCCCGGATCAGAATCGCCGGCAGGCGGTCGGGGCGGTTGACCAATTCGAGGGTGACCCATTTTTCCAGCGGCCCGAGATCGCCGGTCATCGCCACCAGCCGGGCGACCGACGAAGCCATCCTGCTGAACATCGCCAGCTTGCCGTCCAGATTTTCCGCGAAAACGCCGTCGCCGGAGGGCTCCAGCCGGCCGCGGAATACCATCCCCTTGCCGGAGGTCATCCACGGCCAGTCGCCGATTCCGGCGTCGAGCGCCGTCACCGGCAGCGGCGACCCCGGCGCGGAACAGCGGAGCGCGAAGCGTTCGCCCTCCCCGCGGGCAAAACGGAAGTTCCCGGCATAGGTCATTCCCCCCGCCGTCACCTCGACATTGCCCGCGACCTCCATCTCGGAGCCCGGCTCCGGCGTCCCCGAAAGCAGGAGCCCGAGCTCGGCGAAAATCCGCTTGATCACCTCTTTGTCCGGCGCGACCTCGCGCGCCGCCGTCCGGACCGGCACCGTGTCGTCGCGGAAGAATTCCACCATTCCATTCATCAGCCCCGGCAGCGACGCGATCGCACTATAATGCCCCAGCCCGGGCATGTATTCGACCCGGCCGGCCATGCCCAGCGCTTCGGCCAGCTTCTCGGTGTTGGCGCGCGGAATCACCTCGTCATTGCCGGCGTTGAACATCATAATGCGCCCCTCCCCGGCCATTTTCCGCAGGTTGGCGGCGTGGGCCAGCGGGTCGATCCGGCCGACCACCGCGTCGAAAAATTCCCGGTCGGCGGCGGAAGCGCGCTCCCGCGCCTCGCGCATCGGGTCGATTTCCTTGGTGCGGTTCTCAAGCAGGCTGCCGAAATCGCCGCCGGCGAGCAGGAACACCGCGCGGTCGAAACGTCCGTCGAGCCCCGCGACCGTCGCCGCCATGATGCCGCCGAGGCTGGTTCCCATGATGTCGATCCGCTCCGGATTGACCTCGGGAAAGCTTTGCAGAATGTCGGCGGCGCGCCGGACCTCGCCCGGGACGGCGCGGAAGCTCTCGCCGATCAGGCGGGCGCCGCCGGGTCCCGCGACGGCGGCGTTGCGCCCGCCGGCCGGCACCCGTTCGCCGAACAACGGAAAAATCGGCATGATCGCCGGTATGCCGTTGGCCGCGAAATTGGCGGCGATCATTCGGGTCAATTCGCCGTCGCCGCCGAGGATATGCAGACACACCACCCCCGGCCGCGGCGCGGTCCCGGCGATGCCGGCGGGCCGGTAGTAATAGGCGGCCACCCGGGCGGCCTCCGGCCACGACAGCGCTTCCTCCGACGGATAGGTCAGCCGGAAGAGATCGTATTCCGCCGTCGATTCCACCGGTTCGATCCGGTATTCAAAAGCCTGCCGGTCGAAACTTTGTTCCGCCGGGACCGTCACCGTTTCCGCCGGGACCGCGGACGGCCACCACGCCGCCAGCAACACCAACGCCCACCATCGCGCCAGTCGCATACAACCTCCGTTGATTTTTTAAAACCAACTTTCGATTATACACACAAAACGCCGCCGTGTCAACCACAAAGTCGCAAAGATATAATTTAACGACAGTAACTGATGTTGACGGGGCGCGTTTCGA
>JAVBSD010000147.1:0-5245 GCA_031547325.1 Victivallaceae bacterium
GTGTAACGCCGGGGCGAAGAGACCGCCGCCAACGCCTCGCGGCGCGGCGCTTCGCCGGCCATGCCGCGGAGATTGGCGGCCAGCTCCCGGATGTGCTCCGGAGTGGTGCCGCAGCAGCCGCCGACCAGGTTGGCGCCGGCGGCGACCAGGGGCGCGGCCCACTTGGCGAACTCTTCGGGCCCCATTGAAAAGACCGTCGCTCCGGCGACCAGGCGCGGCACTCCGGCATTGGGCTTGGCCACCAACGGAACGGTGGCGCAGGGCTTGAGTTTGGCGATCAGCGCCGCCATCTTTTCCGGGCCGGTCGAACAATTGCAGCCGAAGGCGTCGGCGCCGAGGCTCTGCATGGTGATCAGCGCCGCCACCGGGTCGTTGCCGGTCAACGTGAACATGCTTTCGTCGAAGGTCAACGTCACCATCACCGGCAAATCGCAGCACTCCCGCACCGCGATCAGCGCCGCCCTCGCCTCGGCGACGTCCATCATGGTTTCGATGGCGAAACCGTCGACGCCGCCCTCGACCAGCGCCTGAACCTGTTCGGCGTAGACCGCGACCGCGTCCTCGAAATCCAGGTCGCCGTAGGGGGCGAGGAAGCTCCCGGTCGGCGCCAGGTCGCCGAAGACCCGGTAGCGCCCGGCGGCGTTGGCGCGGCATTGTTCGGCCAGGTTGCGGTTGATTTCCCGCGTCCGGTCGGCGAGGCCGAATTCTCCGAGCTTGAGCCGGTTGCCCCCGAAGCTCGGCACATAGACGATATCGGAGCCGGCGGCGGCGTAAAGCCCGTGAATTTCGGCGATGGCGCCGAAATTCTCCAGCGCCCACAGCTCGGGGGAAACGCCCTCGGGCATGCCGCGGCGGATCAGTTCGGTGCCGGTGGCGCCGTCGAGTACCGCCACGCGGTTGCTGCAAAGTTCCCGAAATTCCTGCCGTGTCATCTGATCACCTCCACGCCGGCCAGCGCGGTCACGCTTTTTTCCGGCTTCATGATAAAATATTCATTGAGTTCGATGCCGAGGCGGCTGTCGAGTTCGAGCAGCCGCATCAGCTTGGCTTGTTCCATCAGCGCCAGGTCGCCGTAGCCGGGCGAAATTCTCCGCGCGGTCACCCGGGCGCCCCGTCGCCGCAGATTGGCGTCGCAGTGGCGCTGGAGCCAGGCCATCGCCGCGTCGGCCGCTTCGCCGGCCACCGCGTCGAAGACCAGCGCCCGCACCCCGTCACCGTTTTCCCCGGCCTCCCGGATCGCGTCGACCACTCCGCTCCCGGCGGAGGCCGCCAGCAGCAGCGCCGCGCTGGCCCCCGCCAGCAGTTCGGCCAGCCTGACGCCGGCGAATTCCGTCCCGTCGGCGAAGCGGGTCGCCGCCGCGCCGTGCTCCGCGACGGCGAGCTCGCGATAAACGCCCCGGAGCCGGCACAGGGCGAAGGCTTCGTGCATCAGGCTTTCGATCCGGCGCCGCTGCTCCGGAAGGATTTCGGCTTGGTGACGGTGGCGGCCCAGCCGCCGCCACACCGCTTCGTCCGGCAAGGGGACCGGAATTTTGTCGATCGTGTGAATCAAGCGACGTCCCAGCTGAAAATCCGGATTTCACCGTCGCCCCAGCTCTTGAGCAGGGTGAACCTGAGCGCCGTGGCCTCGACGCCGAGCTCCAGGGTCGCCAGCCGCCGCCAGTTGTCGCGGACCGCCCGGAGCAAATGCCATTCGCCGGCGGCGTCGCGGTATTCGATGTTGAAATCGCGCGCCATGCTTCCGGGCAAGCGCCGCTGCGGCATGCCGAGCGGGCGCAGGGCGACGCTGTTTTTGATCCCGCGGTTGAAGTCGCTGTCGAAGACCAGCCGGGTCGCGCCCGGCCGGACCGCCCGGCCGAAGTCATAGGTCACGCTGTCGCCGGCGGCGGCGCGCCAGGCGTGTTCGCCGTCGTCGAGCATTCGGTCGCAGCCGTCGCGCAGCGGCTCCGGATCGCGGCCGTTGGAGGCGGTCAGGACGGCCCGGCGGCTGAGTTCGGGGATGGCGCGAGTGAAGCCGGGCAGCCAGCAGTCGTCGGTCATCAGGAGCTGCTGGAGCTCTGCGATGTGACCGGCGACTCCGGCGGGCATGACGCCGTGCGCCTTGGCCACGGCGCAGGCGGTGCCGGCGGCCTGGCCCAGCAGCGCGCAGGTCGCCATGACCCGGGTCGAGCTCAAGGCGGCGTGGGTGACGCTGATGTTGCGTCCGGCGCACCACAGGTTTTCGATCTCTTTGACGCAGATCGAGCCGTAGGGGATGCCGTAGGGCGAAGGCGCTTGATGGTAGGTGGTCGGCTGGCCGGGGTGGTGGATGCCGTCGGGATGGTGGTCGTCCATGGTCCAGCCGCCGTAGGCGATCAGGTCGGCGAAGCGGCCGCCCGACTGCACCTCGTTCTGGGTCAGGGTGTGCAAGCCGATGTAGCGGCGGCTCTCGCGCTTGCCGGGCAGGAAGCCGACCCAGTCGAGCTCCCAGTTGCGGTATTGGGCGCGCTCCGGCGAGCGGTTCTTGATGAAGTCCCAGGCGCCGAAGGCGATGCTCAGCAGTTCGTCGCGGTTGGCGTCGGCGTCGTGGAGCACGTCGCCGGCTCCGCCGACTTCGAGCCACCAGAAGTTCTGCCAGCCGTTGAGCTCCCAGCCGCGGTTGGGCGGAAAATCCTCCGCCGCACGGTAATGCGTCGCCCACTCCGGCGGGATGTATTCGACCGGGCGATTGGTTTCGCGGCCCTGGAGCATACAGCTCATGCCCATGGTCTTGCGGTCGGCGGTTTCGGGCTCGATCGATTCGCCGAATTCGGCGCGGGCTTCGCGGCCGAGGCGGCATTCGACGCCGGTCAGCGCGGCGACGATGCTGTCGCCGGAACAGTCGGCGAAGTAGACGGCCTCGATTTCATGGCGGGTTTCGCTGGTCAGCTGCCAGGCGGCGACCGAGCGGAGGCGCGAGCCCTCCAGGCGCGCTTCGACGCAGGCGGTGTTGAGCAGCAGTTCGAGGTTTTCGGCGGCGCGCGCCTTGCCGTAGAGGATTTCGTCCCAGATCGAATAGTTGGCTTCGGGGTTGCGGTAGAGGTTCTCGAGTTCGAGCTCCTCGACGATGCCGCCCTCGCGGCGATTGGAGCCGTGGGCGCCGCACACCCACATGCGGATTTCGCTCGACGCGTTGCCGCCGAGCACGGGGCGGTCCTGGACCAACAGGGTTTTGACGCCGCGCCGCGCCGCGGAAACCGCGGCGGCCAGGCCGGCCAGACCGCCGCCGATGACGCAGAATTCAACCGAATGCCGGACGGTGCGCATGACAACAATCCTCCTGATATGGATAATTACGACCTTTAAGATATCACCCGGAACACCGAAAAACAAAAGCATTGCGCGAAAAAACCGTGCTTTTCCGTCATGGGATTTGAAAAATCGCCATTTTGTGGCAAATTAACGGAATCGGGATATCATCAACTTCTTAAGGTTATCTTCAATAATGACAGCCAACGAAATCCGCCGCAAGTTCATCGAGTTTTTCAAGTCCAAGGGCCACGCGCAGATCAAGAGCGCTCCTCTGATTCCGGACAACGACCCGACCTGCCTCTTTACCACCGCCGGGATGCACCCGCTGGTCCCCTACCTGAGCGGCATGGAGCACCCGGAGGGACGGCGGCTCACCGACTTCCAGAAGTGCATCCGGACCGGCGACATCGACGAGGTCGGCGACCCGGTGCACCTGACCTTCTTCGAAATGCTCGGCAACTGGTCGCTCGGCGATTACTTCAAGGAAGAGGCGATCCGGATGAGCTTCGAATTCCTGACCGGCAAGGACAACCTCGACATTCCGCTCGGCCGGCTGGCCTTCACCGTTTTCGCCGGGGACGACGACGCGCCCTTCGACGCCGAGGCCGAAGGGCTGTGGCTGTCGCTCGGCGTCGCGCCCGGCCGCATCGCCCGCTGCCCCAAAAAGGACAACTGGTGGGGTCCCGCCGGCCAGACCGGCCCCTGCGGCCCCGACACCGAGATGTTCTACTGGACCGGCGCGGGGCCGGCGCCGGAGGTTTTCGACCCCGCCGACCGGCGCTGGGTCGAAATCTGGAACGATGTGTTCATGCAGTACAACAAACGCGCCGACGGCGCCTTCGAGCCGCTGGCGCAGAAGAACGTCGACACCGGCATGGGCCTGGAACGGGTCACCGCGATCCTCCAGGGCAAGGCGAGCTGCTACGAAACCGAGATCTTCCAGCCGATCCTGGCCGAGATCGACCGCCTGCGCGGCCTCGCCGCCCCTCCGGCCGAACGCACCGCCGGCGAACGCATCATCGCCGATCACATCCGCGCCGCGGCCTTCATCATCGGCGACGGAGTGACCCCGGGCAACGTCGACCAGGGCTACGTGCTGCGCCGGCTGATCCGCCGCGCCATCCGCGAGGGGCGCAAGCTCGGGATCGAGGGCTTCACCGCCGGATTGGCCCGGGTGGTGATCGACCGCTTCGGCGAGGTCTACCCCGAATTGCGAGAACGCGCCGGCATCATCGTCGAAGAACTCGAACGCGAAGAAAAACAGTTCGCGCTGGCTCTCGAAAAAGGCACCCACGAATTCACCAAACTGATCGCCCGGGTCCCGGCGCACATCCAGAAAAAGGTGATCTCCGGCAAAAACGCCTTTTTTCTCTACGAAACCTACGGCTTCCCGCTGGAGCTGACCGTGGAAATGGCGCGCGAAAACGGCTTCGAGGTCGACCAGGAGGGCTTCGGGGCCGCCTACGCCAAGCACCAGGAGCTGTCGCGCCAGGGCGCGGAACAGAAATTCAAGGGCGGCCTGGCCGACCACTCCGAAGCCACCGCCCAATTGCATACCGCGACCCATCTTTTGCATGCGGCGCTGCGCACCGTGCTCGGCGACCACGTCGAACAGCGCGGCTCGAACATCACCGCCGAACGGCTGCGCTTCGACTTCTCCCACGGCGACCGGATGACCGCCGAGGAGATCGAGCGGGTCCAGGAGCTGGTCAACCTGGCGATCAGAGCGGCGACGCCGATCGTCTGCCGGGAAACCGGCGTCGAAGAGGCCAAGGCCGCCGGCGCGATCGGCCTCTTCGAGGCGCGCTACGGCGAGCGGGTCAAGGTCTACAGCATGGGAGATTTCAGCACGGAGATCTGCGGCGGCCCCCACGCGGCCAACACCGCCGAACTCGGGAGCTTCAAAATCCTCAAGGAGGAGAGTTCCAGCCGCGGCGTCCGCCGAATCAAGGCGGTGATCGGAGCGGCGGCAATA
>JAVBSD010000166.1:0-4764 GCA_031547325.1 Victivallaceae bacterium
TTGTAACCGCCTTGGCCTTGCGGGCTGGAATCCGGCTTGATTCGTTGCCGTTACCTCTGGTAGCGGCAAGCTCATCAAACCAAATTCCCGCTCCACAATACCGGCGGCGGAGTTACTAACCCTTAGATTGCTCATTGGTATTAGTCTCCGAAGGAACACACGATCATGGGATTTTTCAAGCGCCTGGTTTATTGGATCGGATTGGTCTTCATCCTGACCGCGACCTTTTTCGCGGCGGTATTGTTCATCCAGACCTACCCCGAAGTCGGCGAAGCGGTCCGGCTCGACAATCCGCCGGATTTCTACATCGGCGGCTTTTATCCGCCGGCATGGTTCTACGCCGTAGTCATGGCCACCGGCATCTGCGCCCTGGGCAGTTACCTGATTCTGGCTCTGGAAACACGGCGGCTGCGCCGTAAAATTCGCGCCTCCGAGTCCAAGGAGGCCAAGTAGACGATGTTCCTCCCGTCGCAATTGCGCGACTTCGCGGACAACTTTCGTCCCGGAGCCGGCGCTAAATCGTTTTTTGTGTCGATTCTGGTCTGGGGCGTCGGTGTCGGCTGCTTCACCGCGGTGCTCAACAATTACCTGGTCGATATTCATCATATCAGCGAACAGGAACGCGGATTCATCGAATTTTTCCGCGAAACCCCCGGCCTGCTGCTGGTGGTGCTGCTGGCGCTGCTGCATAAAAAAAGTGAATGGAACATCCTCCGGATCGGCACCGCCGTGTCGATGGCCGCCGCAATCTGCCTCCTGGTGCCGGGCAGGCTGTGGTTCGTCACGCTGCTGATTACCCTGTGGAGCACCGGCGAACATCTGATCATGCCGGTACGCTATTCGATCGCAATGCACGTCGCCAAACCGGGCAAAAGCGGCGCCTCGCTGGGCATCCTGACCGGCACGATGAACGTCGGAACGGTCGCCGGAAGCATCCTGGTGGCGCTGCTGTTCAGCCTCGGGATGATGTTTTTCGGCGCCGAATCCAAGCCGATGCTTTACAATGTGGTATGGGTGATGATCGCGGTGCTGCTCGCCGCCAGCCTGGCCTCCACCGTCGGCCGCCGGCCCCACGAGGAGATCGCCCAGCGGCCGCGGCTTTATTTCAACCGCAAATACTGGCGTTACTACGTGCTGGAGCTCTTCTACGGGGCGCGCAAGCAGATTTTCCTGACCTTCGCGCCGCTGATGCTGGTCAAGATTTACAGACTGGAGCCGAACCAGATGGCCTTGCTGTTCGCGGTCTGCGCCGGCGTCAATATCTTCTGCGGTCCCCTGATCGGCAAAATCACCGACCGCTTCGGCTACAAGAATATCATGATTTACGACACGGTGATTCTGTTTTTCGTCTGCCTTCTCTATGGCTTCGCCGGCGACTGGTTTCCCGCCGGGGTGGCGGTCTGGGTTCTGTGCGCCAATTTCCTGCTCGACGCGGTGATCAGCACCACCTCGCTGGCGACCAATATCTACGTCCGGGAAATCTCGTCGAGCCCGCAGGAGCTGACCAGCACGCTGTCGACCGGCATTTCGATCAACCACCTGATCAGCGTTTCCGCCGCGGTGGCGGGAGGGCTGGCCTGGGCGCACTTCGGCGTCGAAACGCTGTTCATCTTCGCCGGCTGCATGGCGATTCTGAATTCGCTTTTCGCGCTGACGCTGCCGCGGCCCAGGCGGGCGTAGCCGTCACATTTTGCTGAAAGAATAAGCGAGAACTCCGCCGATCACCGCGCTCAGAATCGCGATCATTGCCACTACCAGCAACGCCTTGCCGGAGAGCTTGGCGGTGACCACTCGGTCGTTGTGGTAGCCGACGCCGCATTTGGGACAGAAGATGGCGAAACGCGAAATGCTGTTGCCGCATTCTTTGCACGGCACGCTGTTGCCGACGATGCGCTCGACCATCCGCCCGCCCTCGGCAACCCGCGCTTGCGGCAGGCCTTTGGGCTGCGGCTTGGGGATGGAAACGGGTTCAGCGCTCGCGGCCAGCTGAATCGTCGCCGCGGCCGAGGGGCCCAGGGCGGATTGCGGCGCAGCGGCCTCCTCCTGAGGCGCGATGATCACGACCTCCTCGACGACGAATTCGCGGCCGCACGCCCCGCACTCGACGGTGGCGCCCGTAAATTCCGCATCGACTTCGAAAACACCATTGCAATGAGGACAGTAGGTCTGCATTTTTTCGCGCCCTTTCATTTTCATGCCCTGGCAACCGAACCGTCAATAAACTTATATTGCCGCGATGGAAAATACAAGACCGAAAACGAAAAAATCCGGATGTTTCACGAAATCCGGAAGATGTGAAAAAAAGCCGGGCTGCCGCGTCAACGGCAGTCCGGCCTGGAAACGGTTGGCGTCAGCCCTGTTTCAGCCACACGCAAAGCGTGTTGTCCGCGGCGAAACGATTGCCGGCCGAAGCGTAGTCGCACAGCACCGAACCGTCGTCGAAGCGCCAGGCGAAATAGATGCCTTCGGGCGGTTCGACCGGCGCGCCGCCGATCGGCTTGACCGGGACGTCGACCCCGCCGAGACGCGAATCCTGCACCAGGACCAGCGGTCCGTAGAGCACCGCGATGCGGTCGCCGCCGTCGAAAGCCGGCTGAATGCGGATTCTCATGTCGAAGTCGATTTCGACGCGGTCGCCGGAACGCCATTCCCGGTCGATGGCGAGATACTCGCCGGCGCGGCAGGGAACGGCGGCGCCGTTGACCCGGACCGCGGTCTTTGCGCTCCACGCCGGGATGCGCAGCCGCAGCACGAACTTCTCCGCCGCCGCCATCGCAACTTCGACCGCGACCTTGCCCTGTTTCGGGAACCCGCCGGAAACGGTCAGCGCCGCCTTGCTGCCGGAAGGCGTCGCGAAGGCGATTTTGCCGTCGTCGTAGAGGTTGATCACCGGTCCTTCGGCGTGGGCCATCGCCGCATAGTAGCTCGCCAGGCCGATGGCGGTCGGGCCCTGGGCGAGACAGCAGTCTTCGCCGTAGCCGGGCAGCTGATCTCCGGCGGGACTCTTGACCGCGGGGCCGGCCAGCGGGGTCGGGTTGACGTGCGTCCACCACGAGCCGTCCGGCTTCATCGCTCCGAGGATGCCGTTGTAGAAGGTGCGTTCCAGTTCGTCGGCGACGCTGGAATCGCCGGTCAGGCGCAGCACCTGGCCGCACAGTTTGACCCAGGTGGTGGTGACGCAGGTTTCGCCGAGGCCGCCGCCGTCGAACCGGGTCTGCCGGTATTTGCCGTCGAACCAGAATTCGCCCCACTCGTCTTTGAGGCCGCCGACGCCGGTCACGAAAATCTCCCGGTCGCGCACCGCCCGGTAGAGCGCTTCGACCGCCGCGAGGCGCTCGCCGCCGCCGATGGTCCGGTACAGTTCGGCCAGCCCTTCGAAGCAGGACATCATCTCGTAAGACTTGCCGTTGCCGAGGTGTTCCGGAGCGACGCCCGCCAGGATCGCCTTAAAAATGTTGTTGACCGTCGAACCGCCCTGGCCGGCGATCCATTCCGCGAAGTCGAGGAAGCGTTTTTCCCCGGAAATACGGTAGACCAGCACCACCGGTTCGAGGAGAGACGACGCGGCCAGTCCGTCGTGCCAGCCGCAATCGATGATGCGTTTGATCCCGGGGCCGACCTGGGTCATCAGGTAATCGAGTTCGCGGACCAGGGCGTTTTTGACCGCCGGATCGGGGTCGACTTCGAGATAGTAGCGCGACAGGCCGATCAGGACATACTTGCGGCCCCAGATATCCCAATCCTGGATCTGCAGTTCATACGGGTAACTGGAAATGCAGCCGTCGGGGGTCTGGGTGGAAATCAGGTCGCGCACGGTGTCGTCGACGATTTTGCGCAGGTCGGCGTCGCCGGTCTGCCGCCACGACAGGATGGTCGAGCGGACGATTTTGCCCCAGAATTCGCAGCGCCAGCGGCCGTCGGATTCATTGCGGAAGCGGAAGGGATCGACCAGATGGGAATAGACGATCTTTTTCAGGCGGTTTTCGATGCTCAGGCGCAGGTGGCGTCCCAGGACGCCGTCGATGGCGACACTCTGCGCCGGCAGCGGCGCAAGCACATCACGGACAGCACAATCTACCGACATATTTTACCTCATTGTTCCGGTTGCGATGTTGACAGGGTGACACATGGCAGTTATAATACCCCGGAACGCAATTTTTTGCCAGTACTTTTCAGGCAAAAAATAGGAGAATCCTGCGGTTTTGAAAAGTGCGGCGGAAAAATTGCCCGGATTTTTATTTGGATCAGCCTTGAAATTAACGACGTAAAAGACTATATTACCATGTGAAGAGATGTTCAGACGCAACCCTTGCAGCCATTACCTTGCCGGGGAGGAGGAAGAAGATGACCAAATGGATTCCCGGAACCGCAATCAAGTGCGAGATTTCCCGTATTGAAACGCCGGCCATGCCTCCGGTGACGATGGATGAGTTCGGGCAGCGTTTGCGGGCCTGGCGCAAGATTCGCCAGTTGAATCAGAATCAATTGAGTTTGCGCAGCCGGGTATCCCGGACTTCGATTTCCCATTACGAATGCGGCTACTATCATCCGCACCGCGACACCTTGTTGAGACTGGCCCGGGCGTTGAATGTCGAAGAGCATTTCCTCAATGAAATTCCCGGCAAGAAGTGGTTGAAATCAAAAGGCAATCTGACCGGGAAAAAAATCGCGATCTGATTTGCGAAAACCGGAAGTGCGTGTATAGTATAGGACTTCACACGAAGTACGGAGAGGTGGCTGAGTGGCCGAAAGCACTGGTTTGCT
>JAVBSD010000201.1:0-6657 GCA_031547325.1 Victivallaceae bacterium
CGATCTGGACGCCGTCCAATTGACGGTGTCGGAACTCGTCGGTCCCGGCGGAGCGGTGATTCCGCGGGAAAATGTCGACCTCAAGCTGGTGAAGTGCTGGTACCAGGGGCCCTTCGCGTGGCGCAATGAAGCGCCGGGCAAGGAACCCAATGTGATGGTCCCGGAGCTGCTGCTCAACGATTACCGTCTGCTGATGGTCGACGAGTAACATGAAAAGAATTTCCTCCGCCTCGGGAAACCGGGCGACGGCGAAGTCACCTATTTCGACGTCAGCGACAAGGCGGACAACAACAATTTCTGGCACGTGCCGCTGCCGGTTTCCGAATTTCCGATCTACGACGCGGAGACTCTGCAGCCGCTGCCCCTGTTCGCCGGGCGCAACCAGCAATTTCTGCTGACCGTGAACGCGGACGAAGCCGCCGCGCCGGGCGAATATTCCGGCGCCATCGCCATTCGCGAAGGGGAGCGTCTCCTGGCGTCGCTCGACCTCAAGGTCACGGTGCTGCCCTTTGTCCTGGCCGAAGGACGCACCTACCACGATGTGGACCGTCCTTTTTTCGCCAGCCTTTATTATGTCTGCACCATGCAGCCGGATGAGGAGGCCAGCATCCGCAACGGCGCCCGCAGCGAAGCGCAGATGCGCAAGGAGATGGAAAACCTCAAGGCGCACGGGGTGCTGTCGCCGCTGGACACCTCCCTCAACGCCGGCGAAATCGACACGCCGCTGTATCGGGAGCTCTTCCGCAAAGAGCTGCGCCTCCGCCGGGAAACGGGGTTGAACACTCGTCCGCTGTATTTGATTTCCAATCCCAACATCGGCCTGGTGCTGGACGAGCCGACGCCGGAAAACATCGCGAAACTGACCGCGCGCGCCACCATGATCCTGGACATCGTCGAGGAGGAGCTCGGCCACCGCGACGTGTATTTCTACGGCCTGGACGAGGCCACGGGCGACGCGGCCGCAAAACAGAAGCCCTTTTTCCGGGCCATCCAGGCCGCCGGCGGCCGCATTTTCAACTCCGGCTACCGCGCGGAAACGGTGCCGCCGGGGACCTTCGCATTGGCGGGCGACGCGATGGATCTGCTGATCTGCGCCGCCGAATCCGCGCCGGAAGAGGCCGCCAAGTGGCACGCCGCGGGCAAGGAGATCTGGAGCTACGCCTATCCGCAGAGCGCCACCGAAAATCCGGCCGCCTTCCGCCGCAGCGGACTGGTGATTTACAAGAGCAACTACGACGGGATTTCGACCTTCTGCTACTGGATGAATTTCGGCCACCCCTGGAACGACTTCGACAGCACCATCCAGCGGGAGTTGAACTTCGTCTACCCGACCGCCGACGGAGTCGTCGACACGGTGCATTTCGCCGGCTACCGGGAGGGCTTCGACGACATCCGCTACGCCACGACGCTGCTTCAGGCGATCCGGCAGGCGCGCGCCTCGGGTGACCCCGCCGCCGCCGCCCTGGCCGGCGAAGCCGAAACATTCCTCGCGGAGCGCGACGTCTATCACGCCGGGATGGACGAAACCCGCGCCGTCATCATCGATTACATCCTGCGTTTGCACCAGGCGGCCGGCCAATGACCGTGCAGCGCGATTGGCGGGGGCGCTGGATCAAGGCGCCCGGAGCCTGGCAGCTCGACAAGGTGGCCCCCGCGCCCTACTTTCGCCGGAGTTTCACCTGCGGCCGGGCTCCCGGCCGGGCGACGGTCTACCTGTGCGGCCTCGGCTGGCATGAACTGTACGTCAACGGCGTCAAGGCCGACGACACCGTCCTGGCGCCCTCCCGTTCCCAATACGACCGCCACGTGCTTTATGTGGAATACGACGTGGCCGCCCTGCTGCGGCCGGGGCTGAACGCCGTGGCGGTCATCCTCGGCAACGGCGAATACAATTGCCACACGCCGCCGGAAAGTATGCACGCGCCGTGGCGCGACTCCCCGAAGCTGCTGTGCGACGTCGAAATCGACGGCGAAACCGTCGTTTTCAGCGATACCGACTGGAAGTGCCGGACCGGGCCGATCACCTTCGACGCGCTGCAGGAGGGCGAACGCTACGACGCGCGGCTGGAGATTCCGGGCTTCGCCGACGCCGAGTCCGACGATTCCACGTGGCCGTGCGCGGCCATGGCCATGCCTCCGGCCGGACTGGTGATCCGGCAGGAGATGGAGCCCTGCCGGGTCATGGAAACCCTGCCCGCGGTCAAGATCAAAAAGTTCGGCAGCGATCAGTGGGTGGTCGACTTCGGCAAAAACATCTCCGGCTGGTGCCGCATTGCCGTCAAAGGTCCGGCCGGCTCGCGCTTGAGGGTGGAACACGGCGAACTGGTGCGCGACAACTTCGATCTCGACCTCGACTACTGGAGCTGGCTGCCCCGCTATCCGGACGGCTTCCAGGAGGAGGGGTATACGCTCAAAGGCGACGGAGTCGAAGTCTACGAACCGCGCTTCACCATGCACGGGTTCCGTTACGCGAAAATTTCCGCCGACAACTTCGCCGTCGAGCTGGTCGAGGCGGAAGCGCGGTTCGTCCACACCGATTTTGCGGAAGCGGGACAGCTGGTTTCTTCGGACGCCGCGCTGAACCGCCTGCAGGAAATCACCCGCCAGAGCTACCGCTGCAACTTCACCGGCATCCCGACCGATTGCCCGCACCGCGAAAAACGCGGCTGGACCGGAGACGCCCATCTGGCCTGCGAAACCGGATTGTGGAATTACGACGCGCTGCGCGGCTACAAGCATTTCGTGCGGATGGTCTTCGACGCCCAACGGCCCTCGGGGCAATTGTGCGCGCTGGTGCCGACCGGCGGCTGGGGCTACAATTGGGGTTCGGGGCCGGCCTGGGACAGCGCCGTCTTTGAAATTCCCTGGCAGCTGTGGCGTTTTTACGGCGACACCGAGTGCATCGAAAACCACTACGACGCGATGGCCCGTTATCTGGATTATTGCGGCTGGATGAGCCGGGAGGGGCTGGTCGACTTCGGGCTGGGCGACTGGCTGTGTCCCGAGCCGGCGCGGGCGACGCCGGTCGCGATCACCTCTTCGGCCTATTATTACGACGACTTAAGGAAGATGGCGGTTTTCGCCCGGCTCCTCGGCCGCGGGGCAGACGCCGAAGCCTACGGGGCGCTGGCGGACGAGGCCGGACAGGCTTTCCGCGCCGCCTTTGCCCTGCCCGGCGGGCGTTTCGGGGACGGCGGCATGACCGCCACCGCCGCCGCGCTCCACTTCGGCCTGGCGGAGGCCGGGTCCGCCGGGGCGCTGCTGGAAATCGTGCGGGAGGCCGGCCACCGGGCCAACTTCGGAATCCTGGGCGCGAAATATGTGCCGCGCGCGCTGGCGGAGGCCGGTTTCATCGACGACGCCTACCGGGTGATTACCCAGGAGGAATTTCCGGGCTGGGGATATTGGGTGAAACAGGGGGCGACGAGCCTGTGGGAGGTCTGGGACGGCCGGTCGTCGCGCAATCACATCATGTTCGGGGACGTGTCGGCATGGATGTTTCAGTACCTGGGCGGGCTTTCGCCGCTGGCGCCGGGCTTCGGCGAGGTGAAATTCGCGCCGCGGTTTCCGGAGCGGCTGGAATCCTTCGACGCGTGGCACCGGACGCCGCACGGGCAGATCCGGGCCCGGTGGCATCGCTCCGGCGAGGCGGTCCATTGCGTTTTCGAGGGCCCGGAGGAGTTGAAAGTCCAAGCGGTGCTGCCCGGCGGCGAAACGGCGGAATTCCACGGCCGCCGCGAGTTCCGGAATATCCCGTGAACAGCTGGTTTCACAAGGGGCTGTAGCAACTGACGCCGGTCGGGGTGTGGGCGTCCTGAATCGTATAGCGATATTCCACCCGGTCGCCGGAGAGGAAATAAACGGTTAATTCCGCCCGGTCGCCGGACAGGCTGAATGAAACGTTCCCGATGTCCGTTTCGGCGGCCCAGGATTTAATTTCCCGGTTCAGTTGATCGATATACGGCTCCAGATTTGTCATATCGTCGGGCAGCAACGACAGTTGGTTTCGCGGAAGAACGCCGGGCGTGTTCTGCGTATAATAGGTGATCGGATCGTGATTCGCCAGTTCATCGCCGTTTACCAGGATGGCCCTGCCGGCCTTTCGGGCGTCTGCGCCCCGGGGGAACAACAGGTAACGGGCCTTCGGACTGTCGGGGGGCAGCTCCAGGGTGCGATTGCCGCAGCCGATGAGCGCCATTCCCAGAAGGACGAACAGCAACGTTTTCATGGGATTCAATCCTCCTGCTCACCGATTCTGACGCTGATAAACAGATGATCCGGGTCCGCGTCGTCGTTCAGGATGATTGACGGCAGGCACGGCGTCAGCGGCAAGCCGTTGGTATCGATCATCATCTGCCCTTCCGGCAATTTTACCATGGTGTATCCGTTGTGAAATTCACCGGCGGCATCGAAAATAAAAGGAATCACGAGCTCGCCGGCGGCAGTCATATACCCGAATTTATTCAGGTATGCCCCATCGGCGCCTAGATTGCGCGCCACCAGAATCCTGCCGTCGGACAGATCCCCGCTTCCATCGGAAAAGTCGAAAAGCCGTTTGCCTTCCCGGTCGATGTAGTACATTTGCGTTTCACCGCCAAGCACGTCGGGGAGGACGACAACCCGCGACAGCCCTTGGCGGAAAGGGCGGGCGCCGAAGTATTGCGGCGCGATGACGAATTTCCCGGAGGTGTCGATAAATCCGTGATTGTTATCCCCGCGATGCTCTGAAGATTTTACCAGGGCCAGGCCGTCGCTGAAATAATAGAATTCGAAATTCTCCAGGCCGGGGATATAACGCGTGTCGCCATGTTTGTTTTGGACCACTTGGCCCTTGACGGCAACCGCCGACAAATCGTCGCGCCGGATGATCTGAAACCGGCCCGCTTCTTCGACGATGGCGAAGCCTTCGCAGAAACTGCCGGCGCCGTCGTAGACGATCGGGACGGCAATTTGACCGTTCCGGTCGATATAACCGAATTTGCCGTTCAATTTGACCAGGGCCAATCCTTCGTGGAATGCCGCGGCCCACTCGTATTGCGGGGCAATGACTTCCGCGCCGGCGCGGTCGACATAGCCGAACTTGCCGCCGTTGCCCACCACCGCGCGGTCTTCCCGGAAATAGCCGACCGTGTCATAGCGGAAGGGGATAACGGTCGCGCCGTTCCGGTCGATCATGCCTTGCCGGTGCTTGCGGTCGGTGATGATGATTTCTTCGCCGTTCAAAGAAGTTGCCGTCAGGAACTCCTCTGAATAGATCACGCGTCCCGTGTTGTCGACGATACTCGCCGCGCTCGAGCCGCCGCCCCAGGCCGCGGCGATGCCCAACCCGCCCGGCAGCGGCTGTATCGAGCCCTGGCGGAAGGGGGCTTCCAGTGTGCCGTCCCGTCCCATGACCGCCCAATACCAACCCGGCTTCTCGGGCGGGCGCGGTACCTCGAAAACCCGCGTCCCGCCGCCCAAGCCGCCCCACAGCCGCCTTGCTTCCGGGGGGATGTCGGACGATTCGATAAACTCCGCGCGATCGAGCCCGCCGGGTAATTTCCTGATATCTTCGATGGAAAAAAAATCCAGATCATAGGAATACTTTATTTCCATCTTTCCGTCGTCCGGACTGGAGATGGTCAATGCGAGAAGCTTGCCGTGAAGCGCATTCGGCGCCGCAAGCAATGCGGCCAGGCAAAAAAATGCGATCATTCTGGACATTTTTTGAATCCTCCGGTATTTATCGGATTCTTACGGTTCAGAGGCCATGTCGCGATATCGTCATTCGATCCAAGAAAAAAGATACATGCTTTCGCGGCTTTTGCAAGTTTGGTTGGAAAAACAAACAGTTTGATATTGAAAACTGTTTGAGATGTGCTATATTTACTTCCAATGACGGCGAAAGGAGTCCGGCGATGGAAGCTGATATTATGGCGTTCATGAATTTGTATGAGGTGTTCGGCTACATCCAGGGGCAGGCCTGGAGCGCGCTCCCGGGGGCGGCGGGAAAACGGGTCGGCGCGCTGAACAACCGCCAGATCAAGGCGATGATGGTTGTCTATATGCGCCACGCCGCCGGGCGCGAACCGCTGACGCTGAATCAGCTGGCGGGGTTTCTGAATTTGAAGAAGGCGGCGGCTTCGCTTCTGGTCTCCGACCTGGTGGAAAAAAAGCTGGTCGACCGGGCGGTCGATCCGGCCAACCGCCGTTTCATCCGCATCACCCTGGCGGGGCAGGGGCGCAAAATCGGCGACGCCGTCGCGGCCCAGGCGGCGCTGCGGGTCGGGGCGCTGCTCGAGTGCCTGACCGGGGAGGAGCGTTCGGCGCTCGTCCGGGCGGCGGAGAAGGTTTATCAGCGTTATGCCCTGGAAACGGAGGGCGCGGCGTGAAAAAGAAACTGTCCGTCCTGCTCATCGTGCTGCTGGCCGCCGCCGGCGCGTGGTTTTTTCGCGCGGAAATCGGAACCTGGCTGACGCCGGCGGAAGGCGAACTGACGCTTTACGGCAACGTCGACGACCGGCAGCTTCATCTGGCGTTCATGATCTCCGAACGGATCGCCGAGCTCGGCCCCGAAGAAGGCAGCGTGGTGCGGAAAGGGGAGCTGATCGGCACCCTGGAAACGGTCCGGATCGAAAACGACATCGCCGCCGCCCGGGCCGAACTCGCCGCCCGCCA
>JAVBSD010000008.1:0-6158 GCA_031547325.1 Victivallaceae bacterium
CGCTGGTGCCGCCGCCCTGGACGCCGGTGGTCGCGACGGCGGAATCGCTGGAGGTGTGGGGCCGCCGGTTCGGCTTCGGGGGATCGCCCTTCGTCGACCGGATCGCGTCGCAGGGCGAAGAGCTGCTGGCCGGGCCGGTCGAGCTCCGCGCCGTGGTCGGCGGCCGGCCGGTCGCCTGGCGATTGACCGGCTGGGAGCTGGTCGAAGCGAAGGAGGATTGTGCCCGTTACCGCTCAACGTCGACCTCGGCGGAAGGGTTGGAGCTGACCGTCGAGGCGACCGTGGAGTTCGACGGCTGCGCCCGCTTCGACTTCACGCTGACTCCGGCGGCGGGCGACGTCACCGTCGACCGGCTGGCCTGGGTGCTGCCGGTGCGGCGGCGAATGGCGGAACTGTTCATGCATTACACGACCCAGAACTACACCTTCAACGACACCTCGACCTGGAACCGTTCCGGGGTGCTGCCGGCGGAGGGGCTGGCCAATCCCTTCACCAGCTTTTTCTGGCTCGGCACCGAAAAGGCCGGCATCCAGTGGTTCGCCGAGGACGCCGCCGGCTGGTATCCGGCCGACCCCGGCCGCGCCATCGAGGTCAAGCCCTCCGGCGATCGCGCCGAACTGATTCTCCATCTGGCCGACGCGCCGCTGACGCTCGACCGGCCGCTCTCCTACACCATGGGACTGATGCCGTCGCCGGTGCGGCCGCGCCGCCACAACGACATCCAGGGCAACCGCATCCTGGTGCTGTCGAGCTACCGACAGCTCAACGGCCGGATCGGGGAGTACGGCGTCATCCAGATTCCGATCCCGGCCAACGACCTGAAGCCCGACGGCAGCCTGGAGGCGCGCGTCCGCCTGGAGCCGGGCTGGGAAGCCGTGCCGGAAATCGCCATTTTCACCCACGGCAACTCCCAGGGCAACCGGCAATACCTGAAGTACCGTACCGCCGACCGGAAGCTGGTACTGACCCACCGGACCGGCACCCACGGCGACCGGACGCTGGCCGAGGCGCCGGTCGAGTTCACTCCGGGGCGGATCCATACCCTGGTCTGGAATTACGGCCGGCAGTCGGCGCTGTTTCTGGACGGGGCGGTATTGTTCACCGGCGAAGATTCGCTGCCGGCCCCGACCTTCGACTACTATGCGCAGGACACCCTTGGCGGCGACGGTTTCGTGAGCTTCGGCCAATGGCGGAGTTCGCGCGGCCACCGCGCGGCGGCGGATTCGCGTCCCGACGCGGTGTGGCGGAACGACGCCGCGACCCGGCATTTGAGCGATCTCTCGGGCAATCCCACCCTGGGGCGGATGGTCCGTCCGCTCAACGGCAACGTGGCCTGCCCGGCCTATCTCGACGGCGACTGGCAATACCTGCCGGGCGAAACGCCGATGCTGGTCCCGGCGCGGCGGGAGCCGGTCACTTCGCTCGAACACTTCGCCGATCTCGGGGTCAGAGGGGCGGTGTTTTTCGAATGGGCCAATTCGCCGTGCGGGCATGACGGCGTCGCCGACGCCGCCGGGTTCCGGGAGTCGGCGGAGCGGGCGAGGGCGGCCGGGATGGCGTTGATTCCCTACGCGCCGTGGGGCTACACTTCGCACGACCCGATCGCGTTGACCGACTGGCGGCACGAGATCGGTCTTGCCGGTCCCGGCGCGGAGCCGTCGGTGTCGTGGCGCGAATCGGAACGGATCTTCTACCGCGGCAATTCCGGGGAGGTTTCGGTGCGGCGGCTGCTGTGGGATTACGACCGGATGTTCAAGCTCGGGGCGGGCGGATTGTATTTCGACGGCGCGATGTATCCGACGATCGTTTCCAGTGCGATCGCCGGCTTGCCGCCGAAGTACGATCCTTTGACCGGGCGCGAGGTGCCGGTGACCCGGATTTTCGCCCATCGCGAATTCATGAAGCAGGTCGCCCGGCTGGCCAATCATCATCTCGGCGGGGCGGCGATCATCGACGCCCACGCGTCGGCGGGGGCCACTTTGCCGACGATGAGTTTCGCCACGGATTCGACCAACGGGGAGAGTCTGGCGGTCTTCGGCAACAACTGGTCGAAGGTGTTGACGGTGGACACCTTCGCCACCGAGTTCCACGCCACGCAGTACGGGTTCAACTCCGACGCGTTGCTGTACCAGGGGTCGCCGGTGCCATCCGAGCACGGCATTGCGTTGGCGGCGATCCATGGGCAGTTGCCGCGTCCGATTCTGTGGGGATTGTTCCCGTCGCGGGGCCAGGGCATCTGGGGGATCGTGGACGGGTTTGATACGCAAAGCGCGCGCTGGTTCAGCTACCGCGATCCGGCGAGGCCGTTGCGGGTTTCGGATCCGCGAATTCTGGCTTCGATGTGGGTGCATCCGGACGGGCGGACGCTGATCATGGCGGCCAACTGGGGGGATGCGGAGATCGAGGCGCGGTTTTATCCCGAAACGGCGGGGAGGGTGTGGTGGTGGGATCGCGGGGTGGAGTTGCCGGCGGCGACGAACGGCAGTTTCGCGGTGGCGATGCCTCCCAAGTGGCTCCACATCTTCGAATTAAAAAAATAAAAAAACAAAAATAGGGCCGCCGCGAAGCAAGGCCACGGTCCAGGTCCCGTGGACCTGGTGCGATCCAACTGCAAAAGTTGGTCGCCCATCTCAATGGGCGAAACTCTAAGGAAGCCCGGCCGGGAGGCCGGGCGGAGCCGCCCGGTCGGCGATGGCAAGCTTTTGTGCAGCCCAAAGGCTGCGCAAAAGCGAGAACGGAGCCGGGCCGGCCGCGCCATCAAAGCGCGAACCAATCACCTCGGCGACAGTCCGGGAAGATCAAAAAGGATTTTTGGGAATGAGCGGAATTTGTTTGAACGAAGACAACAGCAGCTTCTTTTTTCAACAGTACTCCGGACCTTATGACGAAGCGTCGCTCCGGACCCTGATCGGGCACTACGATTCGGGCGAGGTCAGGGAGATCAGCTTTTCGGTCGGCGCGATGCGGGCGAACTATCCGTCGCCGGCGGCGACGCTGCGGTAGCCAATCGCCTCAAAAAGATGCTCATCGCGCATCTCCCGCGCCCCCGCCAAGTCGGCAACCGTCCTGGCAACCTTGAGAATGCGGTCATAGGCGCGAGGACTGAGCTTGTAACGGGAAATCGCCTGGCGCAACAGATTGCGGCCCGAAGCTCCCAGGCGACAGGCTTCGGACAAATCGGCGCTGGTGAGCTGACTGTTGCAGTAAATGCCCTTGCCGGCATAACGTTCGAGCTGAAGCCGCCGCGCCGCCGCAACCCGGTCGGCAATCACCCGGCTCGATTCGCCGTCGGGGACGGCCAGCAATTCCTCCTCGGAAAGCTGCAACACTTCGACATGCAAATCGATGCGGTCGAGCAGCGGACCGGAGATTTTTTTGCGGTAACGCTTGCGCTCCTCAGGTTTGCAGGTACACCCGAGCTCGAAATCGCCGCGGCCGCACGGACACGGATTCATCGCCGCGCATAACATGAAACGCGCCGGAAATACCGCCGATCCGGCGGCACGGGTCACCGTGATCGAACCGGTTTCCAACGGCTGCCGCAACACCTCGAGCACGTGACGCTTGAATTCCGGCAACTCGTCGAGAAACAAAACGCCGTTGTGGGCGAGACTGATTTCTCCGGGCCTGAGATCGCGCCCGCCGCCAATCAGGCCGACGTCGCTGGTGGTGTGGTGCGGCGACCGGAAAGGACGCCGGTTGAGCAACGGCCGCCCGTCGGATAAATAGCCCAACACACTGTGGATACGGCTGGTTTCCAGGGTTTCTTCAAGCGTCATCGGCGGCAGAATGCCGGCCAACCGGGTGGCAATCATGCTTTTGCCCGTTCCGGGCGGTCCCGCCATTAACGCATTGTGTCCCCCGGCGGCGGCGATTTCCATCGCCCGCCGCGCCGGCGCCTGGCCCTTGACTTCGGCGAAGTCAGGCTGGCGGTCGCCGGCGGCCAGGTATTCGGCCAGGTCGGCGGCCATCGGCAGGATGCCGCCGGCAATGAAAAAGGACACCGCTTCGTTCAGATGCCCCACCGGATAGACCGGCAATTTCCCGCCGGCGGCCATCGCCGCTTCGCCGGCATTGGCCGCCGGAACCAGCAGCGCGTCGATTTTTTCCGTCATCGCCGCGGCCAGCGCCCCGACCCGGAGCGCGCCGCGCACCGGCCGCACCGTCCCGTCAAGCGCCAACTCGCCGAGAATCAGGGTCCGCTCGGCGGCCCGGCCGGGAATCTTGCCGGTGGCCGCCAGGACTCCGACGGCGATGGCCAGGTCGAAGCCGGCGCCCTCTTTGCGCAAATCGGCCGGCGCCAGGTTGATGACCGTCGCGCCCTCCGGAGCCGGATGGCCGCCGGCGGTCAGCGCCGACCACACCCGGTCGCGGCTTTCACGCACCGCGGCGTCCGGCAGGCCGACGATCGAAACCAGCGTCTGCGCGCCTTTGCCCGAGGCGTTGACTTCGACCTCGACCAGGTGGGCGTCGAGGCCGATCACACATGCGCCGAGGGATTTGGCCAACATCGGTCAGTACACCGGGCGGATGTCGATGATGTTCAGCTGAGGCCGGTCGGAGCCGCCGTAATGGTTGATTTGCGGCGTGACCAGCACATCGAAAAGACGCCCCCGGAAAACATCCGGCGACGTGGAAAACGCGATGAAATCCATCGTCGAATGCAGCCGGTCGCGCAAGGTTCCGCGCAGATGCTTCTGCCCCACCGGCTGACTGCGCAGCACTTCGACTTCGTTGAGGCGGAAGACCGGCTTGGGGCTGCTGTGGCCGAAGGGCGCCAGCATGGCGAGGTGACGGAAAAATTCGCCGTCGAATTCACCGATCCTGGCTTCCCCGTCGTAGGGAATGAACTCTTCGAGCTCCTCGAAACTCATCGAATTCTTGACGCACGCTTCAAATGCCTGGCGGAAGGCGTCGATTTTGGCCGCCGCCAGCCCGATGCCGACCGCCATCGGATGGCCGCCGTAACGGTCGAGCCATTCCGAAGTTTTGCCGAGCACTTCGACCAGGTTGAGGCTGCCGATGCTGCGCCCGGAGCCGTAAGCCAGCTCCTCCTGGATGGTCAGCACGATGGTCGGGCGGTTGTAGTCGCGGGCGAGGCGGCTGGCGACGATGCCGATGACGCCCTGATGCCAGCCGCCGCCGGCGACCAGGAGCGAATATTGGGTGACCGGATCGTGGAGCTCTTCGAGCTGGCTTCTGGCCTCCTGGTAGATTTCCTGCTCTTTTTCCTGGCGGATCCGGTTGAACTCCTCAAGTTCCGCGGCGTATTGATAGGCTTCGACGATGTTCTCCGACTCAAGCAGTTTCAGGGCGGTGTTGGCGTCGCCGACCCGCCCGGCGGCGTTGATCCGCGGCGCCAGCTTGAAGGTGATGTCCGACGGCGTCAGGTCGCCGCGCAGCTTGGAGCTCTCGATCAGGGCCCGGATGCCGGGCCGGAGCTGTTTCTTGAGGATTTCGATGCCGTACTTGACCATGATCCGGTTTTCGCCGGACAACGGCACGATGTCGGCGACCGTGCCCAGCGCGACGTAGTCGAGCACCTCCTCCAGCCGGGTGGTGAACCCGCCGAGGTTGTTTTCACGCCCGTATTTGATGAAGGCGTGGGCGAGCTTGAAGGCGGTGCCGGCGCCGGCCAGAATTTGGAGGTCTTCGAGTTCCGGGAAGATTTTGGGATTGACCACGGCGATCGCTCCGGGCAATTCGGCGCCGGGCTCGTGGTGGTCGGTGATGATGGTGTCGATGCCGCGTCCGACCGCCTTGGCGACGGCGTCGCAGCTGGTGATGCCGCAGTCGACGGTGACCAGGAGACGGCATTCGGGCGCGGTGGCGAGCGCCTTTTCCAGCGAATCCGGGGTGAAACCGTAGCCGTCGTCGAAGCGGTGCGGGATGAACGACACCACGTTGGCGCCGTTGCGCCGCAGCACCCAGCTCAGCAAAGCCGTGCCGGTGATGCCGTCGGTGTCGTAGTCGCCGTGGATGAGGATGGTTTCCCGGTTGAAAACCGCGTCCCACAGCCGTTTGGCGGCGGACTTGATTTCCGGGAAGCGATAAGGATCCGACAGCCCGGCCAGGCGCGGATTCAGATAATCCTCAATCGCGTCTTCGCGAATCTGGCGCGCGGCCAGATAAAGCGCGATCGGGTGCGGCAGCCGGTG
>JAVBSD010000061.1:0-2612 GCA_031547325.1 Victivallaceae bacterium
CGCTCGGCTTCGGTCAGCTCCCGGAAGAAGACCGGCGGCGCGTCGGGCTTGACCTCGCCCAGCTTGATCCACAGGAAATCGTCCTCCCGCAGCACCCGTTCCAGGCGTTCCGGCGACCACTCGAGCAATTCCAGCAGCTGCGGGTAGCCGAGCAGGTGCCAGTTGCGGCGGATCAGGGTCAGGAAGCCGCGTTCGCGCCAGTTGCGGTAATCCTCCTCGGTCGCGGTTTCGCTCAATCCGAGTTCGGCGGCGGCGGCCCGGAGCGCTTCGGGCGCGCACCTCAGCAGCCGGGCCAGGCGCTCCGGCTCCACCAGGTTCCAGTTGCGCCAGATCACCGCCTGAGGGCGGGCGGGGAAGTGCGGCGTCGGCAGCGGCAGCGGCGCGCCGCCGACCGGCAAATCGGCGATGGTGAGTTCACGGTTCATCATCATTATTCCACCAACACGACGCGGTCGCAACTGACGAGATTGGTTTCGCCCGACCCGCCGTAGACCGGCCCTTCGAACTTCAGCGACACCCAGACCTCGAAGGTCTTTTCCTGATTGCCCAGCTCGTAGGCCCGTTCCAGCGGGAAGGTGGCGAACCAGCCGCGGGAGATGAACACCCAGCACTCCGGCGAAATCCGCGAACGCCCCAACGGATACCAATGAAACACCTCCGGCACGATTGCCTCGCGGGTGATCGCGGGGTGGATGATGTAGTTCTTGGCGATCAGGTCGTAGGTCCCCAGGGTGAGCGGCAGTTCGTCGCATTCGTGGCTCGATGACATGCCCCCGGCGGCCTCGGGATCGTCGCGCAGATTCCGGGTCGGCAGGAATTGGTGAATGCGCTCGGCGGGAATGCCGTCGAATTGCGACGGCAACGGCTTCAGGCGTTGGCGCGCCAGCAGCAAAGGCACCTGGTAGGCGGCCTCGAATTGCTCGCGGGTGTATGGGGTGAGACCGCCGGAGGCGTAGTCGCTGGCCAGGGCCTTCCCCTCGTAGAGCCGTTCGATCAGTTCTTCGAGCGAACAGGAGAGGGTCAGGCCGCTGCGGCGGATTTCGGGATAACGCAGCAGGGTGGCCGCGTCGAGCGAAACCCGCAGGATCTTCGCCCGCTTGAACGGCAATTCTTCCCGTTGCAACGCCTCATCGGCCAGCAGCCGGTCGAAGCCGTTCTGCCAGCGGATCAGGTTTTCCGGCGTCAGGTAGTCGATCGCTCCCTGGCTCACCCGCCAGGAATACGGCACCGGCGAAGCCAGGGTCAGCGCGTCGAGTTCGCGCATGTAGGTCAGCACTTCGGGCGCGGCGGGGCCGTAGTAGAAATCCGCGAACTCCGCGATCAGCGCCTCGGGGTCGAGGTCGGGCTGGTCGAAGAGTTTGGCCATCAGCCAACTTTGCAGATCCGAGAAATTCAGCGCCTGGGAAATCCACACGTCATGCTCGAAGACGGCGCCCCTGATATCCATGCTCCGCAACAGCTTGAGATCCCGGACCAGCCGTTCGACGTTGGCCATCGGCACCGGCTCCATATAGGGATTGGGGTAGTGCCAGATTCGGATGTTCGGTGTGAGCTTCCGCCAGGCCTTGAGGTGCTCCAGGGTTCCGGCGTTGGCCTGTGATTCGAAGGGCTTGGAAAAGTCGTCGTCGATCGGCGCGATGGTCACGATCAGGTTGTCCGGAAAAATCGCGCCGACGGGCGGTTTTTCGGACTGCTCCTTGCGGTAGGCCAGGGTGTTGACCCAGGCTTTGGGATAGGCCGCCCCGACGGCCTTGGCGGCTTCGATGCAGTAATCCCAGTAGGGGCCGCCGGGACAGCCGTAGCGCTCCTCCAGTTTCCGGCATTCCGGGCAGTAGCAGAACGGCCCGGCCGAGTCGGAGGCCGAAATGTCAAGTACGCCGGTTCCGCCGGTGGCGGCCAGCCGGTCCAGCAAATGCTGGGTGAACATGTCGCGCATGGCGCGGTTGGCAAAGCACAGTTGCAGGGTCCGGACCCGGTTGCCGGCACCGTCCATGCTGTAGAATTCGGGGTTGGTTTCAAACAGGTTGAGGTGCTCCGGCCACGGCTGGTAGCCGTAGAACGGCTCCGGCTTGTCGCCGGGCGGCATAAAGGTGAACAGCGAGTGGACGAACGGTCCGTTGAAGGGATACTCCTCCCACACCGGGGGCGGCAACCGGACATAAACATTGAACTTGTTGCGGGCGAAATAGTAAGGCGTTTCGTCCAGCGGCGGGAAGTAGTAGTTGGTGTGGTGCCGGGAGATGAACACCGGCTTGTTGCGCCGGTCGATCGGGGGAATCGCGCAGCGTTCCAGAGTCGGCACGAATTTTTCACCCCGCACCGTGAACCAGCGGCAGCCGAGGTCGTCCTCGAGGAAGCTGTAGACCGCGTACAGCGCGCCGTTGGCGCCGCCGCCCTCCAGGATCAGGTCGTCCCCGTCGGTGACAATGCGGTACTCCTCGGAAGCGTACGCGTCGTGGTTGCCGCCGACGCGGATCTTGGGGCCGGCGCAGTCGCCGTCGACGATCGGGAATTCGGCTCCGGTGATCTCGCGGAGGTGTTCGGCCAGCTCCCGCGCCGCGAAGCGGTCGACCGGACGCTCCGGATCGGCGACCGCGATGGAATAGCCGGTC
>JAVBSD010000391.1:0-5578 GCA_031547325.1 Victivallaceae bacterium
CACCGGCGGCCTCGGCGACCAGGTGGTGCTGGCACGGGTGCTGCGCGACCTGCAGAACTATTGCGGCAATCTCGAATACCACATCTGCGTCCCCCATCCCGAGCATGCCGACTGGGTCTTCGGACTCACCGAAGAGGTCAAATCGATCATGCACGAGGAGTTGTTCGAAACCTTCCGCCACCATTGCGACGCCGTGCTGTACCTGAACAGCTTCGTCTGCTTCCACGAGCAGGATTTCAATTTCGTCAAGGCCCAGCGGCTGAGCCCGAACCTGGCCAATTTCTACGCCGTCTGCCGCAAATCCCGCCGTCCGTGGAACATTTTCATCGGCAACCACCCGGTCCTGGACGGCGCCTTTGCCCGCCAGTGCGTGGCCCTCGGCTACAACCGTTACAGCTTCATCCACAACATGCTCAAGCTCCCCTACGGCGGCGACCGGCTCGCGCTGCCGGTGGAGGAGTCGCCGGCGCTGCACGAAACGCTGCTCCATTATCCGGAGTACATCACCATCAACACCGGCTTCGACCACCTTTTCATCATCTCCTCGGACCGGGCCACCAAATGTTATCCCGACCGCCATTGGTCGACGCTGGTGCGGCTGCTCAAGAAGTGCTTCCCGGCCCTCGGCATCATCCAGATCGGCGGCAAAAACAGCACGCCGATCCCCGAAGCCGACCTCAATTTCGCCAGCAAGACCACCCTGGCCGAAAGCGCCGGCATTCTCGCCCAGGCCAAGCTGCACGTCGATATCGAAGGCGGCCTGGTTCACGTCGCCTCCGCTCTCGGCGTCAAATCGGTGGTGCTCTTCGGGCCGACTTCGAAAAGCTACTTCGGGTATCCCGACAACATCAATCTGCGCGACGAAAACTGTCCCGACTGCTGGTGGGGCACCGAACTGTGGATGGAAAAATGCCCCCAGAAAAAACCCGAATCCGAACGCTGCATGTCGCTCCTGAGCCCCGAAAAGGTATTCGCCGCCATCTCCAAAGAATTGAGCGGCTCCCTGAAGAACGGCAAGGCGATCATCAATGAGCGTTGATCAGGGCTGGCGGCACCGCTGGGAACTGTTGCTGGCGCTGACCGCCAAAGAACTGAAGGCCAAATACAAGAATACGGTCCTCGGCTATCTGTGGAGCGTGATCGCGCCGCTCGCCCAAACCGTGATTTTCTATGTGGTGTTCAGCGTTTTTCTGCGTTTCCCGATCGAAAATTATTTTCTTTATTTGAGCATCGGCTTCTTCGTCTGGCAGTTTTTTTCCAACTCGCTCTCCCAGAGCGCGATGACGCTGGTCGCCAACGCCAACCTGATCCGCAAGACCCGGGCTCCGCGGGCGATCTTCGTCTGCGCCGCGGTCGCCACCGAAAGCGTGCATCTGCTGACCGCGCTGCCGGTGATGTTGATTTTCATGCTGGCCTGCGGCCGGGTTCCGGAGTGGAGCGCGTTTCTGGTGCTGCCGGCGGCTTTCGTGGCGGTGGTGCTGTTCACGCTCGGCCTCTGCCTGGTCGCGGCGGCGGTGAACGCGCGCTTCCGGGACCTCGAACGCATCCTCCAGATCCTGCTCCAGATCTGGTTCTACGCCACGCCGATTTTTTACGGCAAAAGCCAGATGCCGCCCGATTCCGGATACTGGCGCTGGCTCCACGCCAACCCGATGACGTCGATGGTCACGCTGTGGCGGGACGTCTTTTACGAGCCGTGCGTCTCGTGGCCGCGGCTTGGGCTGGCGCTCGGCTTCGGGGTGGTCTGCGCGCTCCTCGGGCGACTGCTGTTCGGACGGCTCAAGCGCAACCTGGCGGAGGTCCTGTAATATGTCCATGGCGCCGATCATCCGGGTGGACGGCCTGGGCAAAAAATTCCGCCGCTACTCCTGCGACTACGGGCTCAAAGACGTCTTGCTGCACAGCTTCCGCCACCTGTCGCGGCGCGCCGGCGCGCGGTCGACGACGGTGCTGGAGGAGGTTTCATTCGAACTTTGCCCCGGCGACTCGCTGGCGCTGCTCGGGGCCAACGGCGCCGGAAAATCGACGCTGCTGGGATTGCTCGCCGGCATCATCGAACCGACCACGGGTTCCATCGCCGTCGACGGCCGCATCGGCCTGATGCTCGAACTCGGCTCCGGCTTCTGCCACGATCTGAGCGGCCGCGAAAACATCCGCCTCAACGGATTGCTGCTCGGCGAAAGCCGCCGCAACCTCGAACGGCTCGAACCGGAGATCATCGAATTTTCCGGCCTCGCCGAAGTCATCGACGAACCGCTGCGCACCTATTCGACCGGCATGCAGACCCGGTTGGGCTTCGCCATCGCCTGCCACGTCTCGCCGGACATCATGCTGATCGACGAGGTGCTCGCGGTCGGCGACAGCGAATTTCAGCGCAAATGCCTGGAAAAACTGCGGGAGATGCAGCGCAACCGGGTGGTGCTGATCCTGGTGACCCATTCGCTGGAGGCCGCGGAACAATTCTGCGACCGGGCCATTTATCTCGACAACGGCCGCATCCGGCTCTCCGGGCCGGTCAGGGAGGTGACCGATGCGATTCGCTCGGCTGCTTGGTCCTATTAAAGCCTGTTTTTTGAAACACCGCATGGAGCTCGGACTGTTCCTCGGAGCGGTGATCATTTCCAGCGCGGTCGCCCTGGCCATGCGGGTCCCCGCCGACGATACCATCAACCGCTACAGCCCGATGGCCGAAGCGTTCGCGCGCGGCGACTTCCGCTACGCCTGGCACCCGCGGTTCGGCGTCTACTTCTCCAGCATCGCCGGAATTTTCGTATGGACCTTCGGCGTCAGCGGAACGACCGCCTCCCAGATGCTGGCGGTGCTGCTCTATTCGCTGGCGGTTTTTCCGCTGTTCCGGCTGTTCCGGATGCTCTTCGATACGCGGATCGCCGTCATTGCCACGCTGCTCTATCTGGGATGTTCGCACCTCCTGCGGATGCCGGCCGACGGCCTGCGCGACAACGGCAAAACCCTGGCGCTGGCGCTGATCGCCTGCGGACTGGTGGAATTGTCCCGCAGACCGAAAGCCGTCGGAGCCGGAATCCGCCTGGTCGTCGGCTGCGCGCTGCTGACGGTGCTCCGCGCCGAGGGAGCGCTGGTCGCGCTCTTCGCCGGGATCGCCGGGATCTGGCTGGTCCGGAACTGGCGGCATATCATTCCCGGCGTGGCGCTCTATATACTCATCCTGACGCCGCAGCTCTGTTACAACTGGCACACCATCGGCTACCCGGTGCCGGACATGCGCCACGGAGCAGTGCTCGACCGGATCCTTTTCGACCGCGATTCCCGCTATCATCCGCCTCCGGAGACGCCGTAATGGAACTCCTGGAAAACATCATCAAGGGATTCTACCCCTACTTCGCCGTCCCCGCCGCCGCCGGCATCGCCTGGCGGATCGCCGCCAAACGCTGGCGCCGCGCGGAAAGCATCGTCCTGGGCCTGGCGTTGGCCCACCTGCTGCTGCTGTTGGCGCAATCCGGCCTCGAAGGCAACTGGTATCTGTCCCGGCGCTACCTGCTGCCGGCGGCGCCGCTCCTCTTCGGCTGGGCGGCGTGGTTTATCGCGCAGTGCTACCGGCGTTTCCCCCGGATCATCGTCATCCTCGCGATCGCAGCAGGGTTATTTCTGCTCTACGACGCCTTTCGCCCCGCCCTGGAGGAATTCACCCGTACCAAGGGACGCCGGCGGCTTCTGGCGGTGGAATTGATCGCCCCGGTGATCCGGGCAGATTACTCCGGCCCGGCATTTTTCCGCCCGCGACTGCAATGGCGGGAATACTGTTCGCCCGCCCGCCCGGTGGTGCGCAGCCCCTTTCCGATCCTCGGGCTGAGCGCCGGAGGACGTCACTGGGAAGAATCCACATCCGAAAGCCTCACCCCGGATTACTGGGTCGCAGAAACCAATTCGCCTCCCCCAAACGACCGCTACGTCCCGATGGAAACCTTCGTCCTCGAAGAAATCGAATACGGCTTGTGGAAATATCAGCCGTGATGGCAAATAAGAGACTGTCTTTGGGGTGATTGACGCGCGGCTGATGCCGCGGCCGGCCCGGCTCCATGTTCCGTGCTTTGGGCTTCGCCCTCGCACTCCACCATCGCCGACCGGGCGGCTCCGCCCGAGCTCCCGCTCGGGCTTCCTTACCGTTTCGCCCGCTTAGGCGGGCGACCAACTTATGCAGTTGGATCGCACCAGGTTATCCAACCTGGACCCTGGCCTTGCTTCGCGGCGGCCGACGATTTTTATTTTTTTTATTTTTCTTTTTTCAGATGGCGCGATCCCAGTACTTGCGCACCACCTCCAGCCCATTGGCCCGGATCGCCGCCGCAACCTCATCCACACTCCGCGAATCGTTGAGCGTAAACTGCCCGGTATCCTCCTCGGCCGAAACCGCATAGCCGCCCGGCGTCACCCGCGAACCGGCACTCATGTTGTCGGCGCAGCATTGCACCATGCGGTCGCGGAACTCCGCCCCTTCACGGGTCGAAATGGTCATGCCGCATTCCGGAAAAACGATGCGGAAGGCCAGCATCAGTTGTTCCAATTCCGCCTCGCCGACCGGACGCCGCGGCTGAAACCCGCCGTGAATCGGCGTGATTCGCGGAAAAGCGAACTGCACCTTGTTGCGCCAGCATTCGCGCATCAGGTAGATCGCGTGCGCGCCCAGGCTCGCCGCCTCGACGCGCCAATCGTCCAACCCGAGCAGAAAAGCCATTCCGAGATTGCGCATCCCCGCCCGCCCGGCGCGCAGCTGCGACCACACCCGGAACTCGTAATCGCGCTTGGGCCCGGCCGGATGCAGATCGAGATACAACTCCTGGTTGTAGGTCTCCTGAAACAGCGTCAACCCCTCGAAACCGGCCTCGAACAGCCGCCGGTAGTTTTCTTCGCTCTGCGGCGCCACTTCGAGCGACAGATAGGAGAACATCTGCGACAGTTCGCGCCCCGCTTCGCAGAGAAACTCCACCGGCGTCCGCTTCGGGTCTTCGCCGGCGACAATCAGCAGCGAATCGATGCCCATGCCCCGGATCGCCTCGCCTTCCCGGAGAATCTCCTCCAGGGTCAACACCCGGCGCGGATAGTCGTAGTGCCGGTTGAAATCGCAGTACTTGCAGCTGTTGACGCAGGAGTTGGAAATGTACAAGGGCGCGTAGATCGATACCGTCCGGCCGTAATAGCGGCGGCGGCACCGGGTGCTCGCGGCGCGCATTTCCGGCAGCAGGCCGGCCGCGGCCGGCGAAATCAGGTTCAGCAGATCGCCGTACCCCGGCTGCGCCCGCTCCAGGCTGGCGCGCACCGCCGCCGGAGTCGCCGAAGTGACGGCGTTCAAGATCTCTTCTTCAGTGAATTTCAGTTTGGGAAACATATTTGAACACCGCTCCGCAATCAGTTGAAGATGTCGAAGCGATCCATCGGACTGGTCGCCCTCGCGGTCCCGGCCGGCGCCGGCGGACCGGCTTTGACCGCGATTTCCGCGGCCCGAATCGCCAGCTTGAAGGCTTCGGCCATCGCCGCCGGATCATCGGCGGCGGCCACCGCGGTATTGATCAGCACCGCGTCGGCGCCGAGCTCGATCGCCGCC
>JAVBSD010000416.1:0-2535 GCA_031547325.1 Victivallaceae bacterium
CGGCGGCGGCCAGCGCGTTTTTGACCGCGCCGTCCCAAGTCCCCATCGGATAGGACATGCCGCGCACCGGGTAGCCGGCCACGGCTTCCAGCACCCGGCGGTCTTCGATGACCTGATGCAGCATGGCGATCTCGGGAAGCCGCTCCATGTAGGGGTGGTCGAAGCTGTGACAGGAGATTTCGTGGCCCCGGTAGAGCTCCGCCGCCTCATTGGCGGCGATCCTTCCGTCGTACCCCAGCCACCCGCCGTTGAGATGAAAGGTGCATTTGATGCCGTGGCGGTTGCAGATCTCCGCCAGCCGGCGGTCCTCGACCACGCCGTCGTCGTAGCTCAGGGTCAGCGCCCGGCGGCAGCCGCCGGGAAAGAGGTAACGGACCGATTTCATGCTTCAGCCTTCCAGGTTAAAACGTTGTGTCCGGGGCGGAGCGGCGCCTCCCCCTCCGGCAGAACCGCGACGCCGGAGACCCCGGCGGGCAGAATGACCTCTCCATGCCAGACCGCGCCGTCGCGCCGGTAGTCGGCGGCGACGACGCCTTGGGGGTGAATCATCTCGGCGTGAAGTTCGGTCAGCGGTCCCGGCTGCGGGGTGATCCGGACCGACTTGAAGCCGAATTCCGCCGGACGGATGCCGCCCAGGGTCGCCGCGACGTGGAAGTAGGGATGGCCGCTCCAGCCGTGGCAGTCGGAGCGGCTCGGCTCCGGCCGTTCGAGCAGCGTTTCGAGGCCCAGCCCGTCGCAGTCGAACCACAATTGCATGCGCCGGAAAAAGGCGTCCATCCGGCGGCGAATCCGGCAGACTTCGAAATAGTAGTAGGTGAAGTAGATCGAGGTCTCCGCCAGCTTCGGCGCCTCGAAGAGCGCGGCCGCGGCCCGCTCCCGGACCGCTTCGGGCAGCGCCCCGGTCAGCAGCGCCAGGCATTGCGAATGCTCCGAGAAACACTTCCCGGCGAGATCATCGGCGAAGAGTCCCTTCTCCGGCACCCAGAAGCGTTCGATCAGGGTCCTGACCAAAAGGTCCCGGCGGCGACGGTAGTCGGCGGCGGAACCGGTTTCGCCGAGCGATTCGCAGAGCTCGGCCAGCTTGCCGAGGCCGTAGGCGTAAAGCCAGTTGACCACCCCGGAAACGCCGTATTCGCCGCCCGGCGGCACCCCGAAGGCGCCGTCGACACACCAGTCGGGCGTCCAGTCGACGAAACACCAGCCCTGCCCGAATTCGACCAGTCCTTCGGCGTTGACCTTGGTTTCGAAGGCGTTGGCGATGTGGCGGGCGTTGCCGAGCAGCTCGCGGACCAGCGCCGGATCGTCGCGGTACATGGCGTAATCGTGCAGCGAGGCGATCCACAGCGGAGAAAAGGTCGGAATGATCTGGCAGACCCGCGACGGATAGCGCGAATAGAGCCAGCCGTCGGATTGCTGGCTGGCGGCGAACATCCGCAGCATCTTGGCGTTCATCCGGTTGTCGCGGGTCGACGCCAGCAGCACCAGCGCCTCGAGCCGGCCGTCGCCGACGTACATCAGCTGCTCGTAGTAGGGGCAGTCCATGAAGGTGTCGTGGGTGCACATCTGGACCGTGCGCACGCACAGCGGCAGAATCCGGTTGAAACGCTCGTCCGAAGTCGACAATCCGATCTCCGAGTCGTAGGGGTAGCGGGTGTCGAACAAGGTCAATTCGCCGATTTCGACCGGTTCGTCCGCCGCGGTCACGGTCAGCTCGAAATAGCGGCCGCAGCGCCACCACGGGGTGAAGAAACGCGACGCCGCCCCGCCCGGATAAAATTCGTCGCCGTAACCGAAGAAATATTTGCCGTCGATCTCGTCGCGCCGCCCCTTGGCCGCGTCATGGTGCCAGGTCGATTCGGTGTAGAGCGCCTCGGCCCAGCTCAGCGTGATCTTCGTCCCCGCGCCGCCCGCAACCGCCAACTCCGGATAGACGCAGTGGTAGCCGGAGAGCCGCCCGATGATCCGCCGGGTCGCCCCGGCCGGCACCGTCGTCCCGGGGCCGCCGTTCAGCGCGGCCAGCCAGGCGGCGCGCTCCGCCGCCGGCGCTTCAGCAGCATTCACCCGGTCGCCGGGGCGGCCGAAAATCCACACCTCGGTCAGCAGCGCCTTTTTTTCGCGCAGCCGCGGCGGCAGCGTCGCCGGGCGCAGCAGCCGCTCCGGCGGATATTCGTTGCGGATGCCGCCGTTGCCGGCCGGTTCGGCGGCCTCCGCCGGCCGCCATCCCGCGCCCGCGCCCGACTCCGCCCCAGCCGGATATTCGGCGGCGCAGAAAGTCAGCGTCGGCGGCACCGACAGCCGTTCGCGCCAGCGCCAGGCCCGCACCGGCAGCGCCTCCCACCGCGCCCGCCCGGTGTTGAGCACCTCCGGCGGCAGCTCCTCGGCGGCGGCCAGGAACCCCGCGCGCAAGGTCATCTGGCACAGCCCGGCCATCTCGCGGAAATCGAAGACCAGCGCCGCCAGCATATGGTCGCCGGCCTCAAGTTCGAGGTCGACGGTTTCGAAGAAATAATGCTTGACGTCGCCGAGCACGGGTCC
>JAVBSD010000407.1:0-2596 GCA_031547325.1 Victivallaceae bacterium
GTTCGGCATCACCTGGTTCATCCCCGGGCGCAAGGAAGCGGCGATGGTACTCGGCTACGGCGACCGCCAGATGATCGACTGGAGCCCCAACCGACTGATCATGCGCGACTTCTCGCCATGGGACCAGAAGCGGCAAAAGGCGGTGGACGCGGCGCGGAAGTATGCGACCAACAACCTGTTTTTCACCATCACCACGGCGCAGTTCAACCGGATCCGCTTCGCCGATCCCGAAATCATCGCCACCGACTTCGACTTGATCGAAGAGAGCGTCGGCAACTTCGACGAGGAAGCGCTGCGCGCCAGTCTGGCCGCCAAAAAGCAATTTTCCATCGTCTGGCGGCTGCCCGACGATCCGGACCACTGCGCCGTGCTCTGCGGCGTCGGCGCGGATGACCTGGGCGGATGGAACCTGAATTTCGGCACCATCCTCACCACCGCCGAGCTGACCGAACGCACCATCGAAGGAACACCCGAAATCTCTCTCGACGACGTGGAGTTCGTCGAAGTCGACAATGTCAAATTTCACCGCGCCGGTCCCGACCAAACCGAAGCGGAAGTAAAGGCGGCGGAATAAAATGCGAAGCATGACCGGATTCGGCCGCGGCGATGCCGCCGACGGCAGCCTGACCCTGGAAATTTCCAGCGTCAACCGCAAGCAACTGGAAATCCGTTTCCATCTTCCCCGTGAACTCGCCGTGCTGGAAGCCGAGCTCCGACCCGCCCTGGCGGCCCAGATCAGCCGCGGCTCGATTTCGCTCCGGCTCTCCGTCAATGACGCCGCCAACCCCGGCGCCGCCGGAACCATCAACCGCGAACTGCTGACCCGGCTGGTCAGCGAAGCGCGCGAAGCGGCCAGAGCCCTCGACCTGAAAACCGACCTCGGCATCGCCGATTTCCTCCCCCTCCCCGGCGTCATCGCCGCAACTCAGATCGACGCCGACGCCCCGGAATTCCGCGCCACCCTGGACCGGGCGATGGCCGGCGCGCTGGCCAATTTCAACGCGATGCGCGAAGCCGAGGGCAAAGCCCTGGCCGACGACCTGACCCGGCGCATCGCCAAACTCGAAGCGCTGCTCGGCCAAATCGCCGACGCCACCGGGGACCTGCCGGAACAGAACCGCCAGCGCCTGCTCAAGCGTCTCGCCGACGCCCGCCTCGACGTCGATCCCGCCGACGAACGGATGATGAAGGAAGTGATTTTCTACGTCGACCGCGGCGACACCACCGAGGAGGTCACCCGGCTGACCAGCCACTTCGGCCAGTTCCGCAATTTCCTGGACGACCATTCGGGCCCGGTCGGGCGCAGCATGGATTTCCTGCTCCAGGAGATGTTCCGCGAAATCACCACCCTCGGCAACAAAGCCCCCGGCGGCGCGGTGCCGCCCATGGTGGTGGAGTTCAAAACCGAACTCGAAAAGATTCGCGAACAAGTCCAGAATATCGAATGAAAACCGCAATCACCGAAGCGATGCTGGCCGCCGGCAACCCGGAAAAAGCGGCGGGAATGCTGCGGTTTTTCAAGTGCGGCGACGGGCAGTACGGCGCGGGCGACCGTTTCCTCGGCATCCCGAATCCCGAAATGCGCCGCTTCGCCAAACAATACCGCGATCTGCCCCTGAGCCAGGCGGTGGAGCTGCTGGACAGCCCCTGGCATGAAATCCGCTCCTGCGCGCTGCAGATCATGGTGGCGCAATACGCCAAAGCCGATGAACGCCAAAAGGCGGAAATCTACCGGCTCTACCTCGAATCCACCCACCGGATCAACAATTGGGACCTGGTCGACCTGTCCGCTCCCGACATCGTCGGCGAGCATCTCCTCGCCCGCGACCGTTCAACGCTCTACGCGCTGGCGGCGAGCCCGCTGCTGTGGGATCAGCGCATCGCGATCGTCGCCACGATCACCTTCATCCGGCACCGGGATTTCGGCGACACGCTGAAGCTGGCGGAAATGTTTCTGACGCACCGGCACGACCTGATGCACAAGGCGACCGGCTGGATGCTCCGCGAAGCCGGCAAACGCGACCGCGCAACCCTGACCGCGTTTCTCCATGAACACAAAGCGGCCATGCCGCGCACCGCATTGCGCTACGCCATCGAGCATTATCCGGAAGCGGAACGCAAGGCGTTCATGAAACGCGACTGATTATTTCAACTCAGCGGCGCGCTTATAGCCCCAGTCGAGCAATTCGCGGCAGAAGCGGTCGCGTTCCAGCGCGGTGGGATACCCGGTGACCACCGCGACCAGCCGGCGCCCGTCGCGCAGGCAACTGACCGTGACGCAGAACCCGGAAGCCTTGATGTAACCGGTCTTGAGCCCGTCCACCCCCGGCCAGCGCGGATTGACCAGCTTGTTGGTCGAAGTCAGGTCGATGTGCCCCGGCGGCAACGCGCGCGGAATCGAAACCTGCTTGGTGGTGGTGTATTCGATCACCTTGGGATACTGCAGCAGCTCCTCGCCGAGCAGCACCAGGTCGGCCGCGGTGCTCACCGAATCGCCCTGCGACCGCTCCGGCAGCCCGCAGGGACTGGTGAACTGGGTCCCGGTCATGCCGAGCGCCTTCGCCCGGCGGTTCATCGCGCCGACGAAGCCCTGGGC
>JAVBSD010000222.1:0-2968 GCA_031547325.1 Victivallaceae bacterium
TTCGCCGCACGAATCTTCGACGAGGTGGTCGAGCCGATCCGCGCCGCCAAAACCAAACAGCTTCACGGCATGCTCGAACGGGTCCCGGAGGTTTTCGCCCGCCACGGCATCGCCGCCATAGTCACCGGCGGCGACATCGACCGCCGGGTCCGCAACGGCGTTTCGACCCTGGGCGACATCAGCGTGATCCTGTGGGACAAATACGGGCCCGAACTCGCCGCCCGCGGCCTGTCGAACTCGGTCAAGGACTTCCATACCCGCTTCACCACCAACCGCGACGCGCTGTTCATCGCGCCGGAGCTCGCCTGCGACACGACGCCCGAGGCGCTGACCCGCGCCATCACCCGCTGGGGCGGCGTCGCGGTGCTGGCCCACCCGACCGAACTGCGCGGCAAGGAACACCTCGGCAACCGCGAACTCGCGGAACTCCTGCGCCAACTGCGCCGCCACGGCCTCAACGGCATCGAAGTCGACGGCTTCCGCAACGGAATCTGCCCGGAAACCGGCCTGCATCAGACCGATCTTTTTGAAGACATGCGCCGCCGGCTCAACCGCGAATCGCCCGAACTGCCGCCCCTGCTGGCCACCAACGGCGGCGACACCCACAACCAGCCCGGCGAAGCCGCGATCAACCTCGAACTCGGCTGCGGCATGAATCACAACCTGCGTCCGGAATTCGGACGCTTCCGCGTCATCGACGCCCTCCGCGAACGGCAGCGCCGGCTGCTCGGCGGATAAAATTCATCGAAAACAAACCCGCCCGCTATTGACATTCGCGTCAACTTTTACTATAATTATAGGAAAAGGAAACGTCGTGAGTAAAATTCCCGAGGTTCCGGAACGCGCGCGGCGCGCCTCCGGTTTTAAAATAGCCCGCAACATTCTGGGCTTCGCCGCCGTTCTGCTGCTGATCATCGGCGCCCGGCGGATCAATGCGGCATCGCCGTTGCCGACCTTCGTCACCGTGTGCCTGATCGCAGCGGCGGTACTGGCCATCATGTGGATGTGCCTGCGCCCCGAACGCGACGACAGCCGCTGTCCCGCCTGCGGCGGCCCGCTGTGCAACGAGGAGCGCCAATCGGAGGCGGGGGCCCCGCCGGCCGATTTCGTGGTCTGCCGCAGCTGCGGCCTGTCGGCCCAGACCGACGAAGGCATCGCGGAAGACTAGCGGACGTCGCCGATGTCCTCGGCGCCGGTGAAGAGCATCGCCAGCCGGTCGAAGCCCAGCGCGCAGCCGGAAACCTCCGGCAGTCCCGCCTCCAGCGCCCGGAAGAAATCCTCCGGCTCCGGATATTCCCGCATCCCGTTTTCCTTCCGGTACCGGGCGGCGGCGGCGAAACGCCGTTTCTGTTCGGCCGGATCGCGCAGTTCGCCGTAGGCGTTGGCGATCTCGATGCCGTCGAGGTAAAGCTCCCAGCGTTCGGCGAATTCCGGGTTGTCGCTCCTGAGCCGGGCCAGGCTGGCCCGCGAAGCCGGATAATCGATCAGAAAGGTCGGACGCCCCGTCCCGAGCCGCGGCTCGATGTATTCGACCATCCACACATCGAAGTTGCCGGTGGCCTCCGCTTCGCGCCAGTCGCCCGGCGCGTAGCGGTCGAAGGCGTCGGCGACGGTCAGCATCTCGGCCCCGCCCGCAAGGTCGATCCGCCCTCCCCGGTAGGTCAGCTCCGGAACTCCGAAAAGCGCGATTCCCGCCTCGCGCAGCAGTTGCAGCGTCAGCTCGGCCAGTGCGCGGTAGTCGCAGCCGACCGCGTAATATTCGAGCATGGTGAACTCCTGGCGGTGACGGCGGCCGTGTTCGCCGGCGCGGAAACAGGGTCCGAACTGATAGATGCTGCCGTAACCGGCGGCGAGCAGGAGCTTCATCTCCAGCTCCGGGCTGGGCCGCAGAAACCCCTCCCCGGCGGGAACGGTTTCGATATATTCCTCGGGAGCCGGAGCTCCGATCAGAACCGGCGTGTCGATTTCGAGCCAGCCCCGGGAATCGAAGCTCCGCCGCAACGCCGCGCGCAAATGCGAACGCGCCGCGACCGCCCCTTTCCGGGCAGCCGCGGCGGCGACGGGATCATCGGTGGCGAAAATCACGCTTTGCTGACCCGCTCGGCGTATTCGCCGGTGCGGGTGTCGATCTTGACGATGTCGCCCTGGTTGATGAACAGCGGCACCTGGATCTCGTAGCCGTTGTCGATGCGCGCCGGCTTGGTCTCGTTGGTGGCGGTGTCGCCGCGGGCGCCGGGTTCGGTATCGGTGATTTCCTTCTCGATGAAGGTCGGCAGCGTGATTTCGATCGGCGCGCCGTTGTAGAGCAGGAAGTGGCACAGCGCGTTGTCGATCAGGAAGTAAGCCTGCTTGCCCAGGATATCCTTGTGGAGCTGGACCTCTTCGTAGGTTTCGGCGTCGCTGAAGACGTAGTTGTCGCCGTCGGCGTAAGAGTAGTACATCTCGCGCTCTTCGAGATTGGGCTTGCCGACCTTGTCGGTCGGACGGTAGGTGTTGTCCATGCCGGCGCCGGTGATGAGGTTCTTCATCTTGCAGCGGTACAGCGCGGTGCCTTTGCCGGGTTTGCAGAACTCGAATTCGGTGATCACCCAGGGCTGATTGTCGATTTCAATCTTGAGCCCCTTCTTGAGGTCGGACGCGCTGAACATGGATTTTCTCTCCGGTATTTTTGTTTTTTTTGCTGACAGGTCAAACCTTATAATATACACCTCATATCGCGGGAATGCAAACCGCCGCGAAAGTTGCCGTCAAAAACTTGCAATCGCGCTCCGGCGGTGGTATCTTTGTGTTGAAGCAAGCAACCAACCAGGAGGAGGCTTTACCATGTCCGCCATTCAGGAAATCCACGCCCGTGAAATACTCGACTCCCGCGGCAATCCGACCCTGGAGGTCGAAGTCGCCCTCGCCGACGGCGCCGTCGGCACCGTCGCCGTGCCTTCCGGCGCCTCGACCGGCACCAACGAAGCGC
>JAVBSD010000382.1:0-2995 GCA_031547325.1 Victivallaceae bacterium
GAATGTCCGTGGGTTCCCGCGCCGTATCTGGCGGTGATCTGGCGCAACTGGAACCTGGTCGGCGTCGACCGGCTGGCCCGGGTGCTGGAGACCGGCGAGGCGGAGATTGTGGCGGCGGCGGCCCTGATGGGGCTGACGCGCGACGATTCGCTGCTCGAATTGTGGCGCGAACGCGGTTACATCACCGTCATCAGGCGCAACTGGCATCTGCTGGACTATGCGCAATTGCTGGCGCTGCTGGACTGGACGGCGGAAAAGCTCGAATATTCGCTGCGCGAGGACGATTTTCTGTGGGTCAAACTCGGTTTTCTCAAGCCGGCGGTCCGGCCGGCGAAATACCGCGAACTCACATCCGAAGAGCGCGAACGCTGCCGGGCGATCGCCGAAGTGGCGCGCGGGGCGGATCTCCCGGAGCCGCACGGCGAACCGTTGTTCGGTTTCCTCGACGGCTTCGGGCGCGACGCCCGGCCGGTGCGGAGCTCCGAAGGGCTGCGGATGATCTACAGCTATTCGGCTCCCTACGGCGATCCGCTGCTCGACGAATCGGACGGCCCCTTTCCCGACGCGCTGCTGGCCGATTACGCCGGGGCCGGCGTCAATGCGATCTGGCTGCAGGGGCTGCTTTACGCGCTGACGCCGTGGATGGGGCGCGACAATGAACTTTCGAACGGCTGGGAGGCGCGGCAGCAGGGCTTGCGGCGGCTGGTCGAGCGGGCGGGGCGGCACGGGATCAAGGTTTATCTGTATTTGAACGAACCCCGCGCCCTGCCGGCGTCGGGGGTTCCCGAAGCGTGGCGGGGAACACTCCAGAGCGACAACGGTTTGACCGCTTTTTGCCCTCAGGCGGCGGGGATGCTCGACGCGCTGCGCGACGGCGTCGCGGAGTTGTGCCGCGGCGTGCCCGGCCTGGGCGGATTTTTCGCCATCACCATGAGCGAAAACCTCACCCAGTGCCTGTCGCGGCCCGGCGATCCGGGTCACTCCTGTCCGGTCTGCACCTCCTCCTCCACTGCGGCCCGCAATGTCGTCGCCGTGCTTCGGGCGATTTACGACGGCATCGCCGCGGCGGGCGGGGGCCAGCAATTGATCGCCTGGAGCTGGGGCTGGCAGCCGATTCAGGGCTGGAGCCGGGAGGATCTGGAGATGGTGACGCGGGAGCTTCCGGCCGACATCGCGATCATGTGCGTCAGCGAGAATTCGCTGCCCACCGAGGCAGGCGGCGTCGCCGGGCAGGTCAACGATTATTCGATCTCCCAGGTCGGCCCCGGCCCGGCCGCCCGCGAGCTCTGGGAGCTGGCCCGGCGTCACGGCCACAAAGCGGTGGCCAAGGTTCAGCTCAACACCACCTGGGAGCTTTCGGCGGTGCCGTATATTCCGGTGCCGCAATTGGTCAAACAGCATCTCGACAACATCGCCGCCTGCGGCGTCGACGATTTCCTCTTTTCCTGGACTCTGGGCGGCTGGCCCGGCGGCAACCTCGCGCTGGCCAATTGCAGCATCGAGGAGCTGATCGGGGAGAAGTTCTCGGGAGCGGAGGTGGAGGTGGTCCGGGCGATTACCGCCGAATTCAGCCGCGCTTTCCGGTTGTTTCCCTTCGACGGCTGCAATCTGATTTACATGGGGCCGACCAACGCCGGCCCGGCGGATCTGCTCTTCGCCGAAACGACCGGCTATGCGGCGACGATGGTTTGTTTCCCTTATGACGATTTGAGGAGCTGGCGCGGCGTCTACCCGGAGGAGGTGCTGGAGGATGCTTTCCGGGAGATGAGCGAAATCTGGGGCGCGGCGATGGGGCAGTTCGAGATGCTCGCCGACACGCCGGCGCGGCGCGAACTGGAGAATATCGCGACCGCCTGTTACTGCCACTGGCGTTCGAGCTACTGTCAGATCGCCTTCATCCGGCGGCGCGGCGCGGGGGATTGCGCCGCCGCGGCCGAATTGGTCAAGGAGGAAATCGAACTGGCGGCCACGCTCTACGCCGTCCAGCGCCGCGATTCGCGCATCGGCTTCGAAGCCAGCAACCACTACGCCTACGTGGGCGCCGACCTGCTGGAAAAAATCATCAACTGCCGGTGGCTGTTGCAGCAGCTTCGTACATGGAAACAGTAATTTCGTTCATTGTCTCCGGCGGGTGAAAAGCTATATTATAGCAATCAACCCTTCACCGGAGGCAATCATGGACAATCTCGGCGGCTGGACGGTCAGACCGGAGGAATTCGCAACCCGCAACGAACGCTGGAGCAAGCTCGGCGCCCGGAGCAAAGACATTCCGCCGATGGCGCATGTCGAATGCCGCCGCCAGGGCTGGGAGGTGCTGCATTTCAACCGTTCGGTTCTCGACCGGCCGCTGACCCTCGGCGAACAGAGCTACGAGCGCGGCTTCGGCGCCCACGCCGACAGCGAAATCGTGATTGCCGGTCCGGGGCCCCTGGCGTCGTTCCGGGCGGTGGTCGGCGTCGACCGCAACCCCGATACCGTCACCGGCGGCTGCCGGGTGCGTTTCGCGGTCGCGGCCAACGGGCGGAAGGTGTGGGAGAGCCCGGCCTTGACCTGGCGGGACGGGGGCCATCCGGTCGAGGTGGCGTTGCCCGCCGGCTGCACCGAAATCACCCTGACCGCCGAAGCCGACGTCATCCGTCTGGCCCACGTCAACTGGTGCGATCCGGTGCTGACCGCCCAAAACGGCGCCGAAGTGCCCTGCGGCGTCCGGGAGGCGGCCGACGATCTCCTGCCGGTGAGCTTCCGCTACGGCGGCGTCTCCAGCGAAGTGCTGCTGCCGCAATGGGGCTTCGCCATCGCGACCGAACGCCACGGGCGCTTCAGCCGCCGCGTCATCACCAGCCGCAATCCGGCGGACGGCTTTACGGTCGAATTCACCCTCGACGAATACGATGCGCTGCCGGTGTCGCTGTGGCGGGTCGCCTTTTTCAACGGCGGCCGGGCGCGTTCGCAGCGCCTGAGCGAGGTCCGGACCATCGATCTCGGTTGTCCGAAG
>JAVBSD010000207.1:0-4721 GCA_031547325.1 Victivallaceae bacterium
TGGCGCGGGCGCTGGATCAAAGCGCCCGGCGAATGGCGGAAAGACAAGGTGAATCCCGCCCCGTATTTCCGCAGGGTTTTCGACTGCGCCCAAGCTCCGGAACGGGCGACGGTCTGGCTGTGCGGCCTCGGCTGGCACGAGCTGTACGTCAACGGCGTCAAGGCCGACGACACCGTGCTGACCCCGGCCCGCTCCCAGTACGACCGGCACGTGCTCTACGTGCGCTATGAGGTTGCCGGGCTGCTGTGTCCGGGGCGGAACGCCGTGGCGGTGATCCTCGGCAACGGCGACTACAATTGCCATACGCCGCCGGAGAGCATGCACGCGCCGTGGCGCGATGTGCCGAAGCTCCTGTGCGATATCGAGATCGACGGGGAGATCGCCGTATTCAGCGACACCGACTGGAAATGCCGGACCGGGCCGATCGTCTTCGATTCGCTGCGCGAGGGCGAACACTACGACGCGCGTCTGGAGATTCCGGGGTTCGCCGAGCCAGGGCTGGATGACTCCGGCTGGACGGCGGCTATGGCGGCCATGCCGCCGGCCGGGCTGGTCGTCCTGCAGGAGATGGAGCCGTGCCGGGTGACCGCGACGCTGCCGCCGGTCGCGGTCAAAAAGTTCGGTTCCGACCAATGGGTTTTCGACTTCGGTAAGAATCTCTCCGGCTGGTGCCGCGTCGCCGTCCGGGGGCCGGCCGGCGCGTCGGTCAAGATCGAGCACGGCGAACTGGTGCGCGACAACTTCGATCTCGACCGCGATTACTGGACGCCGCGTTATCCCGACGGTTTCCAGGAGGAGCATTATATCCTCAAGGGCGGGGAGGTCGAAGTGTGCGAACCGCGTTTCACCCTGCACGGATTCCGTTACATCAAGGTCAGCGCCAGTGATTTCGCCGTCGAGGTGTTATCGGTTGAGGCGCGTTTCGTCCACACCGATTTCGCGGCGGCGGGCAGCTTCGAATCGTCGGACGCCATGCTGAATCGGCTCCAGGAGATCACGCAGCAGAGTTATTTGTGCAACTATACCGGCATTCCGACCGACTGTCCGCACCGCGAAAAAAACGGCTGGACCGGCGACGCCCATTTGGCCTGCGAGACCGGGTTGTGGAATTACGACGCGATCCGCGGTTACAAGCACTTCATGGAAATGGTCTTCGACGCCCAGCGCCCCTCGGGGCAGCTGGGCGCGCTGGTCCCCACCGGCGGCTGGGGCTACAATTGGGGTTCGGGACCGGCGTGGGACAGCGCGGTTTTTGAAATCCCCTGGCGGCTGTGGCTCTTCTACGGCGACGGCGAATGCATCGAACGCTACTACGGCGCGATGGCGCGTTACCTGGATTATTGCCGCTGGATGAGCCGGGACGGGCTGGTCGACTTCGGACTGGGGGACTGGAGCTGTCCCGATCCGGTGCGGGAAACCCCGGTCTCCGTCACCTCTTCGGCCTATTATTGCGACGACCTGGCCAAGATGGCGGCTTTCGCCGGCATCCTCGGCCGCGACGGCGACGCCCGGGATTATCGGGCGCTGGCCGCCGGTTCCAGGGCGGCCTTCAACGCCGCCTTTGCCCGTCCCGACGGGAGTTACGGCGACGGCGGCGCGACCGCGACCGCGGCGGCGCTGTACTTCGACCTGGTCGAGGCGGAACGCCGCCAGAGTTCCGCCCGGGCCCTGGCCGAAATCGTGCGGGCGGCCGGCCACCGCGCCACCTTCGGCATCCTCGGCGCGAAATATGTGCCGCGCGTGCTCGCGGAAACCGGCTTCATCGACGACGCCTACCGGGTGGTGACCCAGGACGAGTATCCCGGCTGGGGGTATCTGGTGAAACAGGGCGCGACGACGCTGTGGGAATTATGGGACGGGCGGGCGTCGCGCAACCATATCATGTTCGGCGACATCTCCGCCTGGATGTACCAGTACCTCGGCGGCATCCGTCCGGAGGCGGCTGCGCCGGGTTTCCGGCGCTTCACCGTCGAACCGTGTTTTCCGGCGGGGCTGGACTCGGTGGACGCCGTCTACCGCAGTTGCCGCGGCCCGATCCGGAGCGCCTGGCGCCGCGACGGCGCGTCGGTCGTCTGCGAGGTGGAAATTCCCGACGGAACCACAGCCGAGGTGATCCTCGGAGGCCGCAAACATTCCGGCGTGACCGGCCGCCGCCGGTTCACGCTGGAATGATTGCGTGTGCCGATGAGCGTTACTTCAACATGATGAGGACGACGCTTTGCAGCAGTCCGAAGCCGGCTGCGAAACCGAGCAACACCCTGCCGCGCGACCGGCGCGGCAATCGGACCAATATGACGATGGCCGCCGCCGGTATCGCCAGACGCGAGAGTCCCGCCAGGAGCCCGGGAAGAAATTCCGCCGCCAACACTCCGCTCGCCGCTTCCGCCTGCAAGGCGATGGCCGCCGCCTGGCATACGACCAGAATGGTATGGATGGTCCGGAATTCACGGTCGCGAAGCGCGGCGATGACGAAGAAGGAGAGCGCCGCTATGCCCGGCAGAAGAGACGGCAGCAATCCGGGAGTCTGGCCGGAACGGAGGGACAGGACCAGAAAGGTGAGGAAGAGCACCGGAAGAACGAGTTGCCCGAAAAATGGTTTGATATCGCTGTTGAGATCGGAATTCTGAGTCATAATCGTTTTCGGGGTTCGGGTGTTATGCCATGCGGACGATGATGCCCAGATAGACGGCGCTCTGCAGCAACTGGAGCAGGAACACCGCGAGTCCGGGCAGCAGCAGGTTGCGGTGGCGCCGGCGGGCGCTGACCAGGATCAGCGCCGGGCCGGTCAGGCTGGCGATCGCCCCGGCGAAGGCCACCGGACGGTAGGCCGGATAACCCGCCAGGGCCGCCGCCATCGCCGTCAGCTGCAACGCCAGCGCCAAATCCAGAGGCCGCCGCGATTCGGGGTGGCGGATGCGCGTCGCCAGCACCAGAAACGCCGCCGCCAGCCCCGGCAGCGACGCCGCCAGCATGGGCAATCCGGTCAGGTCAGGATTCATGGCGCCCTCCCGGCAGACGGACGCTTTCGCGCGGGATCAGCTGGTAGGGCAGCACGGTTTCGGAGGGCGCTTTGCGGCCGTCGACGGCCGCGGCGATCACGTCGGCCACCCGCGCCGCCACCGCCGGGTAGTCCTGGGTGATGGTGGTCTGGGGCGGCACCCCGTAGTGGGAAAAACTGCTCTGTTCGCTGGCGATCAGCGAAACCTCTTCCGGGATCCTGCGGTTGAAGAGCGCCAGCGCGTACTGGGCCGCGATCCCGGCGTTGCCGCCGGGGCAGAAGAGCGCGTCGACCCCCTGGCGCAGCAATTTCCCGATCACTTCGACGTAGCGTTCGGAGCCGGGGCCGGAAAACCGGATCAGGTATTCGTCGGCCGGATAACCCCTGGCCCGCAGCGCCGTTTGGATCGCGGCATGGCGCAGATCGGCGTTGCCGGTGCCGGGGTCGCCGTGGATGACGCAGCCGATCTTGCGGCAGCCGCGCTGATGCAGATGGTCGATGGCCAGCTCCATGCCCTGGGTTTCGTCGGAGCGCACGCAGTAGACGCCGGGGCGCGGCAGGGGCGGCTTGCGGTCGACCAGGACCAGCGGCGCCGCGAAGCGGTCGTGCCAGTCGCGGAACTCCTCCGGCTCCGCCCCGATCGCCGCCGCGCCGCAGAACTGGATGCCGCCGAGGCGTTCGAGGGTGTCGCAGGGCAGGATTTCCAGCCGGAAGCCGCGGCGCGGGAATTCCCGGGTCAGCTCCAGCAGGATCATGTCGACGCAGCTCTGGACCGGATAGTGGCGGCCGTAGGGGGTGATGATGACGATGTTGCGCTGCTTGACCGACACCCGCGGGTGGTAGCCGTGTTCGCGGGCCACCGCGAAGACGTGTTCGCGCAGCTCCGGCCGGATGTTCGGATGGTGGCCGAAAGCCCGCGACACCGTCGCGGTCGAGACCCCGGCGAGTTTGGCGATGTCCTGGATCTTCATGAGGATATTTTCTCGCGTTTTGATCTGTTTACAATATATTCCGGGTTTTTGGGAAAATCAAGCGGAAGTTGCGCGATCTTTTTCATCAACGGCCGGAAACGCGGATTGCATCGGGCCGGGCGGCGGGGTATTGTGACACCATGCCAAAAAACGAAAGGGCATCATCATGGGAAGACGATCCTTTCTCGACCGGCGGGGGCCGGTCATCGCCGGCATCATGGCCGGGCAGACGCCGCAGGAGCTGATCGCGGAGGCGCGGACCGCCGAATTCGAAGGCGCGGGCGGGATCGCCGTCAGCCTCGAAGACCTCAAGCCGGAATTCCGCAACCGGGAGGAGTTGAAGGGCGTGATCGACACGGTGAAGCTGCCCTTCCTGTTTTTCTTTTATCGCAACGACCAGCAGCAGGGGCTGGACGACGAGGCGCGGCAGGAGGTACTGCTGGCCGCCGCCGGGGCCGGAGCGGCGATGATCGACGTGATGGGCGACCTCTACGATCCCTCGCCGCTGGAAATCACCCGCGATCCCGCCGCCATTGACAAGCAAAAGCGGCTGATCGAAAAAATCCGCGCCGCCGGCTCCGAAGTTGTCATGTCGTCGCATACCCAGTGTCCGTTGACCCTGGAACAGGTCGTGGCGCACATGCGCGAGCTCGAATCGCGGGGGCCGGACGTGGTCAAGATCGTCACCGCGGTCAATACCGAGGAGGAGCTGGCCGAAGCCTTCCGCACCACCATGGCGCTGAAACGCGAAT
>JAVBSD010000069.1:0-4654 GCA_031547325.1 Victivallaceae bacterium
TCACCGCCGACGCGGCGGAGAAGAATGTCGAAGTGCTGCACATGGTGCGCGATGCCGGCCATGAGATCGGGGCGCATTCGCTCTTTCACGAAACCCTGGGCGACGCGCTCTTCGACATCCCCGGCATGGTGCCGGTGCTGCCGGAGGAGGTCGAAAACCGCATCCGGCGCAACACCGAAATCATCGAAAAGCTCGCCGGGGTGCGGCCGAGCTCCTTTCGCTGTCCCCGCCTCTTCGGTTCGACGGCCGTGTGCAACGCGCTGGAGGCGCTGGGGTACGCCAGCGACGCCAGTTATCCGTTGTATTACTTCCGCGAACGGCTGGCGCCCTACCATCCGAGCCGCGAAGACTGGACGCAGGAAGGGGATCTCAAGCTGATCGAGCTGCCCAATTTCGCCGACCTGTCGATGGATTCGCAGGATGAGTTCGGCCGCGACATGGACCAGTGGCCGTTGTGGCGGCTGGAAAATGCCGAGGCGACGATGCGGCATGTCGAGGGGTTTGCGGGCTATTGCCGCCAGCGCGGCGTCGAGCCGTTCCTGTGTTTCTATATGCATCCGTGGGAGTTCCATCCGATGCCGGAGGGGTTGATCCATTACGGCGAAGGCGCGGTGCTGCCGGACCAGTTCATCGTCAGGAATACGGGGGAATACGCGACGCGGGAGCTGGACCGCCTGATCGGGATGCTGAAGGATTGCGGGGCGGAGTTTCTGCGCGCCTGCGATTTGGTGTGATACCAATTCGCAATCATAAAGCTTGCAACCACCTTGGTCTTGCGGGCTGGAATCCGGCTTGATTCGTTGCCGTTACCTCCGGTAGCGGCAACTCATCAAAACCAAATTCCCGCTCCACAATACCGGCGGTGGGGTTGCTAACCTTTAGATTGCTCATTGGCATAAATTGACTTTGGGCTGTTCCGATGGTATCTTATAGCAATCCCTATTAGGAACGCAACCCCGGAACCAGGACAACTTCGATGCACGTCAAAGAATTCGAGCTTTATTTCAAACGGGCGAAACTTCTCCTGAGCCGCTCCTACGAGGAGCTGGTCTCCGAGGCGCGGCCGGTCGCGGCCGAATTCGCCGTTTCCAGCCGGCCGGTCCAATTCTCCGACCGGCTGGAGCTCGAATATCAGCCGGCGGCGGAAGGGCTGCGCTGGGGCGAACCCTGGGACAGCGCCTGGTTCCATCTTTCCGGGCGGATTCCGAAGGAATGGCGCGGCAGGGCGGTGGCGCTGCGGCTGAATTTTTCCGGCGAGGCGCTGGTGTTCGGCGGCGACGGCGTCCCGAAATACGGTTTGACCAGCGGTTCGGTCCTGGCCGAAAACTACACCAAGGAATTCTATCTGCTGAGCGACCGGGCGGAGGGCGGCGAGAGCTTCGAGCTGTGGATCGAGGCGGCCGCCAACTCGCTTTTCGGGCTGGAGATGGAGGGCGATCCGGGCCGGAACTGTCCGACTCCCTACGGGCATTACCTGCCCTGCGTCCACTTCATGCGTCTCGGGCTTTTCGATACCGAGCTGTGGCATTTCCGGCTCGACCTGGAGGTTCTGATATCGATGATCGAGGCGCTCGGCGCGGGGGATTACCGGTCGGCGCGCATTCTCGACGCGATCAACCGCGCCGCCGGCGTCTATGCCGGCAATCCGGCCAATGCGGCGGCGGCGCGCGCGATTCTGGCTCCGGCGCTGGCGTTGCCGGCGCAGGCGTCGGCGATGACCGCTACCGCGGTCGGGCACGCCCACATCGATACCGGCTGGCTGTGGCCGGTCCGCGAAACCGTCCGCAAGTGCGCCCGGACCTTTGCCAGCCAGCTCGGTCTCTTGGAGCGTTATCCTGATTACGTTTTCGGCGCGTCGCAGGCGCAGCTTTACGCGTTCACCCGCGACCACTATCCGGAGCTTTTCGCCGAGATCAAAAAGCGGGTTGCGGAGGGGCGCTGGGAAATTCAGGGCGGCATGTGGGTCGAGGCCGACTGCAACCTGATTTCCGGGGAATCGATGGTGCGCCAATTCCTCCACGGCAAGAATTTTTTCATGGACGAATTCGGTTTTGAGGTCAAAAACCTGTGGATTCCCGACGTTTTCGGGTACGCGGCGTCGATGCCGCAGATCATCCGCAAAGCCGGCTGCGACTATTTCCTGACCCAGAAGATTTCCTGGAGCCAGTTCAATCGTTTCCCCTACAACACCTTTTACTGGAAGGGCATCGACGGGACGCGCGTGTTGACCCATTTCCCGCCGGAGGACAATTACAACGCCAATCTGCTGCCGGCCGAGATGGCGGCGGCGCAGAACCGGATGAGCGAAAACGGTTTCCAGGACGAATTCCTGAGTCTTTTCGGCATCGGCAACGGCGGCGGCGGTCCCAAGGAGGAGCACATCGAGCACGGGCTGCGTCTGGCCAGTCTCGAAGGCAATCCCAAGGTCAAGTTCGGCCGCGCCGACGATTTTTTCCGTTCGATCGAGGCCAAGTTCGGCGGCCGCCTGCCGGAGTGGGTGGGCGAGCTCTACCTGGAATTCCATCGCGGCACCCTGACCACCCAGGGCAGGACCAAGCGCGGCAACCGCAAGCTGGAGCAATTGCTGGCGCAGGTCGAATTCATCGGCGCCTGCCTGCAGCCCGAAGCCTATCCGCAAGCGACGCTGGACCTGGTGTGGAAAACTTTGTTGATCAATCAATTTCACGATATCATCCCCGGTTCGTCGATCACCATGGTCTACGCGACGGCCGAAAAGCAGTATGCCGAGGCGACCGTCTGTCTCAATGAGCTTGCCGGCGAGATGGCGGCGCGGGTACTGGAGGAGGACCCGGCGTCGATGACGCTGGTCAATTCGCTTTCCTGTGTTTACCGTGGCGCGGTCGAGCTGCCGGAATCGTGGAACGGCTGCCGGGTCGTCGACGCCGACGGCAAGGCGGTGCCGGTGCAGAGCGAGGGCAACCGTTCCTGGGCGCTGGCGGCTTTGCCGGAGTCGAGCTGGACGACACTCAGGCGCGGGCGCAAGGCGAAAGCGGCCGACGCGTCGGTTGGCGGGCACGGCAACTTGGTGCTGGAAAATGAATTGGTGCGTTATCAGTTCGCTGCCGACGGGCGTTTGGTCAAGGCTTTCGACAAGGAGTTCGACCGGGAGATTTTGGCCGGCGACGGCAACGTCTTCAGTTTTTACAACGACCATCCCAACAATTACGACGCCTGGGACATCGATCTTTTTTACGAGGACGAGTTGATTGCGGCGTGCAAAGCGTCGAAGGCGCGCAAGGTGGTCGATGGGCCGGTGCGTTCGGTTCTGGAGTTCGAGTATGCGATCGGCGATTCGGAGCTGACGCAGCAGGTGGTGTTGACGGCCGGCGGGAAGCGGCTTGATTTCCACACGGCGGTGGAATGGCATGAGATGCGCAAGATGCTGCGGGTGGCGTTTCCGGCGAAGGTTTTCGCGGACGAGGCGGTTTTCGACATCCAGTACGGTTATGTCAGGCGTCCGACGCACCGCAACACCAGTTGGGACCTGGCGAAGTTCGAGGTGGCGGGGCAGCGTTACGCGGACCTTTCGGAGCCGGGGTACGGGGTGGCGTTGTTGAACGACTGCAAATATGGGTACAAGGTACGCGGGACGACGTTGGATTTATGTTTATTGCGTTCGCCGAAGTTTCCGGACTGGGATGCGGATCAGGGGGCGCATTTCTTCACGTATTCGCTGTATCCGCATGAGGGGGTGTTGGCGGAGTCGGGGGTTTACGATGAAGCGGCGTGTTTGAATCGGCCGCCGATGGTCTTTGCCGGGTATGCCGGCGGGGTGGAGGCGCCGTGTCGTGTGGAGGGGGATCGGATTCGTCTGGAGGTGGTGAAAAAGGCGGAGAAATCGGATGACATTGTGATTCGTCTGGTTGAGATTGCCGGTGCGCGGTCGGTTGGGCGTTTGGTTTTGAATGACAAGTTCAAGGTGGTTCCGACGGATTTGCTGGAGTGGCGGGATGGGAAGGCGGAGAAGGTGGCGGGGGCTGCGGTGGCGTTGACGTTGGAGCCCTTTGAGATCCGCACCTACAAGCTGAAAAAATAAAAAATAAAAAATAAAAAAATAGTCGGCCGCCGCGAAGCAAGGCCAGGGTCCAGGTGGGTCCCACCTGGCGCGGTCCAGCTGCGTAAGCTGGTCGCCCATCTCAATGGGCGAAATAGTAAGGAAGCCCGAGCGGGAGCGAGGGCGGAGCCGCCCGGTCGGCGATGGGACACTTGTTGAAGGAGCAACGCGATCTTTGAAAAGTGGACTCGGAGCCGGGCCGGCCGCGCCCGCGGGCCCGTTCAAAATGCATAAAGTTTGCAGTTTAGGCAAATAATGTATTTGTGTGAAGCGCGTCAATCAGCGAATCAACGCGCTTGTGCGAAACACGTTTTGGTGTGAAGCGCGTCAATCAGCGAATCAACGCGCTTGTGCGAAACACGTTTTGGTGCGAAATGCGTTTGGTGCGAAGCGCGTCAATCAGCGAATCAACGCGCTTGTGCGAAATACGTTTGGCGCGAAATACGTTTTGGTGCGAAGCGCGTCAATCAGCGAATCAACGCGCTTGTGCGAAACACGTTTTGGCGCGAAGCGCGTCAATCAGCGAATCAACGCGCTTGTGCGAAATACGTTTGGCGCGAAATACGTTTTGGCGCGAAG
>JAVBSD010000328.1:0-2780 GCA_031547325.1 Victivallaceae bacterium
AACCGCAAGCCAGAGCCGTTTGTTTTTCTCGTCCAGCCGCCCCGCACGGTCCGGGTGGTAAAGCATACCAAGCTCGCGATACAACTTTTTCAGGGCCCCCGCCTCCGCCGCGCGCCGTTCCGCGGCCTCGTCGGCGTCATCGTCGTCATCGAAAAGATCGTTGAACAAGCGTTCAAAGACATCGGCTTCATCGTCGTCATCGTCGTCGCAATCCGGGCCAAACGGGTCCTCCACCGCTTCGAATTCGCGCGCGGCCGCCTCGCGGGCCTCCCGCTCGGCTTCCAGAAAAGCGGCCAATTCCATTTCCAGAACGGCCCAGAAGTCGAGCTCCAAAGTGATCTTCTCCTTGAGCGAATGGCAATAGCGCTCCTTCCCCATGCGCCTGGAGCGGGCGAGGAAGCGGATTTTTTCATAGCGCGACCGGCACAGCTCGATTCGCGCGATGATTTCACGCTGCCGGGTCAGTTCGGCGCCGAAGGTGTTGGCGAGGAATTTCTGAAATTCCGGTTCGTCGTTTTCGTCGTATTGCCGCAGTTCGGCTTCGAGCTTGCCCAGCGCCTTTTTCCGGCGCTGGTAGGTCTTCAGCGATTCGGCGCGCAGTTTCCGGGCGTCGAGCAGAATCAGCGCCCGGCAGGCCGTCTTGGGAGGGCGCCCGCGCCGTTTGGGAGAATTACCGTCGATCGGGTCACGCATCGAAATTCGATTTCCCGTCCTCGACGGCACGAATAAACTCCCGGAGCATATCCATGGAGAGCGGCTTGTGCAAAACGCCCACAAAAACCTCCGGCTCGGCGACCTGGGTGTCGGCGGTCACGACATAGACGGGAATCGCGGCGAAGCGCGGGTCCTGCCTGAGCCGCGCGGCCAGCTCGGCGCCGCTGAGCTCCGGCATCCACATATCGGTGAGGATGGCGTCATAACGGCTGTCGTTTTCGAGCATGGCGAACGCTTCGGCGGCGGAGGCGGCCAGGGAGCATTCCATCCCGAGCTTGTTGAGCATACCGCTCAGGACCCGCAGGTTGAGCGGGACGTCGTCGACCAGCAGCAGCCGGTATCGCTTCCGGACGGACAAATCGCCGGCCGGCGCCGGAGCGGCGGGCGCTCGGGGGGTGTTTTCGAAATCCAGGCCGTCGATGCGGACGGAGAAACCGCTGCCCTTGCCGAGTTTGCTTTCGAAGACGATGGAGCCGCCCATTTTCTCCAGCAGCCGCTTGATGATCGGCAGTCCGAGGCCGGTTCCTTCGTGTTGGCGTTTGCCCGGAGCGGCGCAATCCTGGACGAAGGGCTCGAAAATGTTCTTTTGTCCCTCTTCCGAGATGCCGATGCCGGTATCGCTGACCCGGATGGTCAGCGACGCTTTGCCGGTATCCGGCTCCTCGCCGGTCGCCGCTTCGACCGCGATGTGGCCGGCCTCGGTGAATTTGAAGGCATTGCCGAGGAGGTTGAACAGAATCTGGCGCAGCCGGAGGTTGTCGACGAAGAGAATCCGGCGCACTCCGGAAACGTCGACCCGCAGGTCGACGCCGCGCTCCTTGCTCCTGGGGGCGAATACGGCGGCGACTTCGCCGACCAGCTTCCCCACGTCGGTGCGGTTCGGACTCAGCGTCACCTGATCCGCCTCCAGCTTGGAAAGGTCCAGCACGTCGTTGACCAGGTTGAGCAGCGCGTTGCCGGCGAAATGGATCGAGTGCAGATATTCCAGGCGGATTTCCGGCGCGATGTCTTCCTGCTGGAGCAGTTCGCTGAATCCGATGACGGCGTTGAGCGGCGTCCGCAATTCGTGGCTGACGGTGGCCAGGAAGTAGCTCTTGGCGCGGTCGGCGGCCTGGGCCTGCTCCATGGCGATTTGCAGTTCTTTTTTCTGCCGGGTCATTTCGGTGATATCGACGTCCACGGTCAGAACGTGTTTCATTTTGCCGTCGCGGTCGAAGATCGGCTGGGCGGAGGCCAGCAGCCGCTTGTCGAGGAAATCGTGTTCGATCCGGCAGGGCTTTCCGGTCAGCAGTGTCTGCCGGGTCGGGCAGAAGTCGGGCGGCGCGCCCTGCCGGCAGCCGGTTTCGTAACATTTGGTGCCGAGGAAGCTTTCCGGGGACTGTTGAACATTGGCGAGCGTGCTCGCATTGGCGGCGAGCACCGTATAATCGAGCCCGATGATGGTGACCGCCTGATCGATGTTGTCGACGATCTGGCGCTGAAGCGACACGCTGTCCTCCAGCGCGGTCCGCTGGCGCTCGCGCTCGAAGGCCAGCCAGTACAACTGGGCGATGCTGTTGAGCGTATGAATTTCGCACTCGGAGAAATTCTTGTTGGCGTCGCTGTAGCTGAATCCGATGAAGCCGTACAGTTCATCGTCGATCCAGATGCCGCAGGCCAGAAGCGACCGCAACCCCCTGCCCCGAAATCTCTCCGCGATCTTTTCGAAACCCGGCGGCGGATTTGCCAGGTCGGGGAGGATGACCGGGCGGTGTTCGAGCATTGCCTGACGCCACTCGGGAAATTCACTCATGTCGAGCACCGACAGCGTGGAGTACATCGGCGGCACGCCCTCGCGGCACCATTCGCGAAGATTGATCATTTGTGTCCGGTCTTCATCGAGATAGCGGAAGACGCCGCAACGGTCGGCAGCGCCGCATTCTCCGAGCCGGCGCAGCATGGCGTCGACCGCGTTGTCGAAATCCGGCTCCACGACAACGGCGGTCAGAGCCTGGTAGAGCACCCGGTCGCTTTCGATATGTTCGTTGAGGCTGCGGATGGTTTGCTGCTGCTGCTGCTCCAGTTCG
>JAVBSD010000243.1:0-5029 GCA_031547325.1 Victivallaceae bacterium
CTTCGCCCGCTGAGGCGGGCGACCAACTTATGCAGTTGGATCGCACCAGGTCCACGGGACCTGGACCATGGCCTTGCTTCGCGGCGGCCCCTTTTTTATTATTTTTTCAGAAAAAAAACGCCCCGGGAAACCCGGGGCGCCGTTTCATCCAAATCAGCCGAGTGCCTGCAACAGCACACCGGCCGCCACCGCCGAACCGATCACGCCGGCGACGTTCGGTCCCATCGCGTGCATCAACAGATAGTTGTGCGGATCGTATTCCAACCCGACCTTGTTGGAGACGCGCGCCGCCATCGGCACCGCGGAAACCCCCGCCGAACCGATCAGCGGGTTGATCTTGTCCTTGGAGAAGAGGTTGTAGATCTTGGCGAACCAGATCCCGCCGGCGGTCCCGAGGCTGAACGCGATCACGCCGAGCACCAGGATCCCCAAAGTCTCAGGACTCAGGAACTGGTCGGAAGAGAGCTTGGAGCCGACCGACAGCCCGAGGAAAATGGTCACGATGTTGATCAGCGCGTTCTGCGCGGTATCGCTCAGCCGGTCGACCACGCCGCACTCGCGCATCAGGTTGCCGAGCATCAGCATGCCGATCAACGGCGCCGCCGAAGGCAGCAGGAAGGCGCACAACAAGGTAATCAGAATCGGGAAACAGACCTTTTCCAGCTTCGACACCGGACGCAGCTGCTTCATCTTGATCTTGCGCTCCTTGGCGTTGGTGAAAAAGCGCATGATCGGCGGCTGGATGATCGGCACCAGCGCCATGTAGCTGTAGGCCGCCACCGCCACCGCGCCCAGGAGCGCCGGCGACAGCTTGCTGGTCAGATAGATCGAGGTCGGACCGTCGGCGCCGCCGATGATGCCGATGCTGGCGGCGTCCTTGAGCGAGAATGCAACCAGCCCCGAAACATTCAACAGCACCGCGCCGATCAGCGCGCCGAAGATGCCGAGCTGCGCCGCCGCACCCATCAGCGCGGTCTTGGGATTGGCCAGCAGCGGCCCGAAGTCGGTCATCGCCCCGACCCCCATGAAAATCAACAGCGGAAAAATCCCCGACCCGATCCCCGCGGCATAGAGATAATGCAGCAGCCCGCCGGGCGTGGAAATCCCCGCCAGCGGAATGTTCGCCAGCAGCGCGCCGAAACCGATCGGCAACAGCAGCAGCGGCTCGAACTGCTTGAAGATCGCCAGATACAGCAGCACCAGCGCCACCGCCATCATCAGCACCCGGCCGAGGCCGAGAATCCAGGTGTTCGGGAAATCCGCCGTCGTCTGACGGTAGATATCGTACAGACCGGTGCTCTCGAAGAGGCCGCCGAAGAGGTCGCCCCACCCCGGCAGCGGCTTATAAATCTGGCTGCCCTTGGTCGAACTGTGAGTCACCGTATCGGGAATGAAGGTGTAGAGGATGTCGCCCTGGTGGATGGTCTCCGCCGTCTGCAGGAAGTAGTCGACCAGCTTGCCGCCGATCACCACGTCGACCTTGGCCTTGCTGCGCCCGGCGGGATTCAGCACCGCCAGCTCGTCGTGGGGGAAAAGCGACTTGCCCTGGCTCAACTCCTGGTTGATGCTGTACACCACCGCCGGCTCCGGCCAGTTGTAGATCACTTCGCGGATACCGTTGCTCCCCGGAGCGTCGCGATAGAGGAAAATCGGGTCGGAGGTCACTGCCGCCAACACCTCGCCGTTGTTGCTGACCCGGTCGCCCACCTTGACGAAAATCCCGGTGACTTCGCCGAAGACCGGGCTCCTGACTTCCACGTCGCGGCCGTCGATGGTCAACAGAAATTTCGGATGGGTCGGACCGGTGGCCTGCCCCTTTTCCAGATAGATCGCCTTGACCACGGCGGGTTCGTCGCCGACGTAGATGATCTGAACCTCGTCCTGAGTCTGATCGACCAGCGACAAGAGGCCGGTTTCAACCGGCTCGGCGGAGGTGATGATCGGTTCCGCCGCCAACGGCAGCGCCAACGCCAGCAGGGCGAAAAGCGCCGCCAGGATATATTTGCCTCGCGCCATAATCAGTTCTCCTCGATGATCGCCAGCAGGTCATCCGCCGCGACCACCTTGCCGACGGCCACTTTGACATCCGCGACCCGGCCGCCCTTTTCGGCTTTGATCTCGGTCTCCATCTTCATCGCTTCGATGATCATGATGGTGTCCCCGGCTTCGATTTCGTCGCCGGAAGCGATCAGGAGCTTGAAAATGGTGCCGGGCAAGGGAGACCGGACTTCGAATTCCTTGCCGGAACCGCCGGCCGGAGCCGCCGCTTCGGCCTGGGCGCCCGCGGCGCCGAAGGTGACGTTGAAGCTCTTGCCGCCGACCTTGGCGGTGTAGCCGTCGCCGGAGGCGTTGACCTGGACCTGGACCGCCTTGCCGTCGACATTGGCGGTGTAGGCGCCGGAATCGGCGGCGGCGGCGGCGGCGGTAGCGGCCTTCGGCTCCTCCTTGTAACGGACGCCGTCGGGACGGTTGCCCTTGAGGAATTCCAGGCCCTTTTCGTCGCAGGTGGCGACGATGAAGATGTTTTCATCGGTGGCGGGCAAACCCGCCGCCTCAAGGCGTTGCCGCATCACCGCGACGCCCAGCTTGGGATTGCGGTCGTTGATGGCGAGGACGTCCTCGGTGGTCGGTTCGAGCTTCAGCTGCTCGCCGGCGATTTTGACCACCTCGGGGTCCGGCGCGGCCGGAGTCTTGCCGAAGTAGCCGAGAACCATCTTGCCGTAACCGTCGGTGATCTTCTTCCACTTGCCCTGCATCACGTTGGCGAAGGCCTGCTGGAAGTAGAACTGGCTGACCGGGGTCACCGAAGTGCCGAAACCGCCCTTGGCGACGACGTCGCGCATCTCGTCGATGGTGGCCGGATACTTGTCGAGACAGTTGTTGTCCCGCATCATCTGGGTGTTCGCGGTCAGCGCGCCGCCCGGCATCGGGGAGAAGATGATCTTCGGGCTGACCTGCATCGATTCCGGCGGCATGAAATACTTGTCGAGGCAATTCTCGAGCTCGGTTTCCGCCTTGAGAATCTTTTCCGGATCGATGTCCAGGGTGTATTCGGTATTCCTCAGGCGCTGCCACATGACCAGCACGTCGGCCTGGCAGGTGCCGCCGGACAGGGGGCTCATCGCCAGGTCGATGGTGTCGGCGCCGGCCTCGATCGCCGCCATGTTGCAGGCCACCGCCATCCCGGCGGTGTCGTGGGTGTGAAACTGGATGCGCACCTTGTCGCCGAGCAGGGCGCGGGCCGCCTTGACGGTCTCGAAAACCGTCGCCGGGGTCGAAGTCCCCGAGGCGTCCTTGAAGGCCACGCTCTCGAAAGGCACCCCGTCGTCGAGATAGCTTTTCAGCACGTCGACGTAGAACTTCGGCGTGTGGGCATAGCTCTCGTTGAGGCCGGGGGGCAATCCCATCAGGGTCACCGCGACCTGGTGCTTCAGCCCGGCGTTGTGGATGCAGCGCCCGGAGTAGGAAATATTGCGGACGTCGTTGAGGGCGTCGAAGTTGCGGATGGTGGTGATGCCGTGCTTCTTGAACATTTTGGCATGCAGGTCGACGATGTCGCTGGACTGGGAAATCAGCCCGACCACGTTGTTGCCGCGGGCCAGGGTCTGGAAGTTGACGTCGGGACCGACCGCGGCGCGGCAGCGGTCCATCATCTCGAAGGCGTCTTCCTGGCAATAAAAGTAAAGACTCTGGAAGCGGGCGCCGCCGCCGATCTCGATGTAGCTGATACCGGCTTCGGCCGCCGCGACCAGCGCGGGCAGGAAATCATCGGTCCGAATGCGGGCGCCGAGACAGGACTGGAAGCCGTCCCGGAACGAAGTGTCCATGAAGGTGATTTTTTTCATCTCAGTTCCTTATTTGAATGATGCGTTTATTTACTTCTGATTGCGCTTGAGGTGAAGCGCGGCGGCGGCGGCGACGGCGACGGCGGCGTCATCGCCCGATTTGGCGCCCGGCCTGGCGCTCTTCGCCGGCGCGGCCGGCGGCTCCAGCAGATGCTTCCAGGGCTCGACCACCCGCTTCAGCAAATTCATGCAGCAGATCATCAGCACCAGAAAGACGAACACCGTCCCCATGCCCATCACGAGCAACTTGAAACCGTCACTCAGGATTCCCGACTCCATACCGTCCGCCTTTCGTTAAATATATTAGAGAAACTGGCTTAAACTCTCCCGCGCAATACGCACGTCGCCGGAATAAACTTTGCGCGCCGCCTCCCCGCAAGGCTGAAAAATCAGCGCGCCGTCGTCGTCGATATCGATCACCCGCCCGGATTCCGGGCCTTTTCCGCCCGTCAATTCGATGTCGCGGCCGATGATTCGGTTGGCCGCGCGCCACGCGTTCCGGGTTTCGGATAAATCCATAATCATAGCAATATAACACCGATTCAGCTCCGATTCCAGCGCGGAAGTCAATTTTTTTACACAAAAAAAGGATTTTTTTTCTATTTTCAAACTGGTGGCGGGCAGGTCGATGGAGCTCAAGACCTCCGCCGGATGGTTGACGTTGATGCCGATGCCGGCGATGATCCCCTCGAAGCGGTTGCCCGGCCCGAGGCGGCTCTCGCACAGCACCCCGGCGAGCTTGCGGCTGCCGACGTAAATGTCGTTGGGCCACTTGATCCAGAAATCGACGCCCTCCGCAGCCCTCCGCAGCATCGCCAGCGCGCCCAACGACAGCGCCATCGTCGCGGCGAAGGCGTCGGGACACTGTTTCATCACCAGCGAAGCGTAAATTCCGAGGCCGGGCTCCGAAAGCCATTGCCGCCCCAGCCGGCCCCGCCCCGCGGTCTGGCTGCCGGCGACGACCAGCGCGCCGTCGGGGAGAGCGTCGAATTCGCGCCTGGCGTAGGCGTTGGTGGAGTCCAGAGTGTCGAAATAAAAGGTCTGAACCGCCATCGCCGGTCTCACTTGGCCCGGGGATGGGCTTTTTTGTACACCTCGCGCAGCCGTTCGGCGCTGACGTGGGTGTAGATCTGAGTGGTGCTCAAATCCTCATGCCCGAGCATTTCCTGGACGCTGCGCAGGTC
>JAVBSD010000393.1:0-3797 GCA_031547325.1 Victivallaceae bacterium
TGGCGCCGATCATGCAGGAGCATATCCAGCCCTTCCTGATCGATACGCTGAAAATCGACCGGCTCCCGGTCGCCGGACGCTTCTTCAGTGAAGACTACAACGGCTTCGGGTTGCTGACCGCCGGCGCGATCCTGGCGCTGATGATTCTGCCCTACATCACCGCGGTGATGCGCGACGTCTTCCGGATGACCCCGGCGGTGCTGCGCGAAGCCGCCTACGGCGCCGGCTGCACCCGCTGGGAAACCGCGCGCAAGATCATCCTCGGCTACGGCGTCCGCGGCATCGCCGGCGGCATCTTCATCGGCCTCGGGCGGGCGCTCGGCGAAACCATGGCGGTGCTCTTCGTGATCGGCAACTGCATGGAAATGCCGGGGAACCTCTTCGCCGGCGGCACCACCATCGCGGCGACGCTGGCCAACAACTTCGCCGAAGCCGAAGGACTGCAAAGGAGCGCGCTCTTCGCCCTGGGGCTGATCCTGCTCGCCGCCGCCTTCGCCATCCAGGTGCTGGCGCAATACTACCTCCACGCCACCCGGCGCAAACGCGGAGAAAACGCATGAAAAAGAAAGGCCTGTTCCTCCGCCGCCAGACCGACCGCCTGGCCCGCATGGCGGCCTTCGCCGCGGTGCTGACCGCCGCGGGAGCGATGCTGTGGATCCTCTACACCGTGGCCGGCAACGGCCTGGAGGCATTTTCCTGGGAATTCTTCCGCAACTCCTCCCGGCCCTACGGCATCCCCGGCGGCGGCATCGCCAACGCCATGCTCGGCACGCTCTTGATCACCTCCGGCGCGGCCATCCTGGCGATTCCGCCCGGCGTGTGCGCCGGCATCTTCCTCGCCGAATACCGCGAATTCCCCCGCCTGGCGCTCGGGCTGCGCTTCGCCGCCAACGTGCTGATGGGACTGCCGTCGGTATTGGTCGGGCTCTTCGTCTACATCATCCTGGTGACCCCGATGGGACACTTTTCCGGACTGGCCGGCTCGGCGGCGCTGGCGATCATCATGTTTCCGGTGGTGATGCGCACCACCGAGGACATGCTCCGGATGGTGCCCGACGCGCTGCGCGAATCGGCGCTGGCGCTCGGCATGTCCCGCACCCGCGCCACCCTGCGCATCGTCTGCCGCACGGCCTGGAGCGGACTGTTGCCCGGCGTTCTGCTGGCGCTGGCGCGGGTCGCCGGCGAAACCGCGCCTTTGCTCTTCACCGCGCTCTTCGCCGACGGCTGGCCCGCGGGGTATTTCTCCGAACCGACCCCGAACCTGCCGGTTTTGATCACCGAATATTCCACCAACTCGCCCTTCGCGGCGATGCACCGCGCCGGCTGGGGCGCGGCGCTGGTCGTCACCGCGCTGGTGCTGGCGATCAACCTGACCACGCGAATCATCTTCAGGGAGAAAAAACACCATGGCCATTAAAGCCTGCGCCAAACAACTCTGCTTCTTCTACGGCGCCCGCCAGGCGCTCTTCGAAAACGACCTCGAACTGGAGGAAAACCGGATCACCGCCGTGATCGGCCCCTCCGGCTGCGGCAAATCCACCCACCTCAGGATCTACAACCGCATCTTCGAGCTCTACCGCGACCAGCACGCCACCGGCGAGCTCCTGATCGACGGCGTCAACGTGCTGGACCGCCATGTCGACGTGCTGGAGCTGCGGCGCAAGGTCGGAATGATCTTCCAGAAGCCGACGCCCTTCCCGATGTCGATTTTCGACAACATCGCCTACCCGCTGAAGCTGCATTTCAAGCTCTCGCGGACCGAGCTCGGCGACCGGGTCGAGGCCGCGCTGAAAAGCGCTTCGCTGTGGGAAGAGGTCAAAGACAAACTCAAATCCGGCGGCATGGCCCTCTCCGGCGGCCAGCAGCAGCGGCTGTGCATCGCCCGCGCCATCGCCGCCGAACCGGAAATCCTGCTGATGGACGAGCCGACCAGCGCCATCGACCCGGTGGCGACCGCCAAAATCGAAGAACTGCTGTTCCAACTCAAGGACAAGTTCACCATCATGATCGTCACCCACAACATGCAGCAGGCGGCGCGGCTCAGCGACAAGACGGCGTTTTTCTTCCAGGGCCGGATCATCGAAGCCGGCGCCACCTCGCAGATTTTCACCAACCCGGTCCACAAGCAGACCGAAGAATACATCACCGGCCGCTTCGGCTGAAAGGAACCCAGCGATGAAAGAACACTTCAACGGCGCCATGGCCGAACTGGAGCACCAGCTCACCAACCAATCCTGCGCGGTCGAAGCCGCCGTGCTCGCCTCGGCCACCGCCGTCGGCGACAACAACATCCAATCGGCGCAGCAGGTCCTCGACGGCGACGACGCCATCGACCGCGCCGAAATCCGCATCGAAGAAGAGTGCCTGAAAATCCTGGCGCTCTACCAGCCGGTCGCCGGCGACCTGCGCCGGGTCATCACCGTGCTCAAAATCAACACCGAAATCGAACGGGTCGGCGACCTGGCGGTCAACATCGCCGAACGCGCGCTGGATATGGCGCGTTTCAACACGGCCGAAATTGAAAAATTCGATTTCAGCGATATGGTAAAGGCAGCCTGCCAGATGCTCAAGGACGCGCTCGACGCCATGGTCTACCGCAACGTCCTGCGGGCGATGGAGGTCATCGCCGGCGACGATGCCGTCGACGACACGCACCGCGGCAATTACAGCCGGGTGCGCGCCATGATCCTGAAACATCCGGAGGAATCGGAGTACTATATGGACTGCCTGACCGTATCGCGCTGCCTCGAACGCATCGCCGACGCGGCGACCAACATCGCCGAGGACGTCATCTATCTCGAAAGCGGCCGGATCGTCCGGCACGAACACGACGGAAAACACTGATGGCCAACGAACAAATTCTGATCGTCGAAGACGAGGAAACCATCCGCGAGCTGCTGACCATGGCGCTCGAATCCGAGGGCTATCACGTCCTCGCCAGCGCCGACGGCGAAGCCGGCCTGGAAATGGCGCGCAAACGCCAGCCCGACCTGATTCTGCTCGACCTGATGCTGCCCGGCGTCGACGGTCTCACCGTATGCCGGACGCTGGCCGCCGACGCCGCGACCCGCGCCATTCCGGTGGTGATGCTGACCGCCAGGAGCGAGGAATCCGACATCGTGCTCGGCCTGGAGGTCGGCGCCTGCGACTACATCACCAAGCCCTTCAACCGCAAAATCCTGATCGCCCGCATCCGCGCCCACCTCCGCCGCGTCCGCGAGGCCGGCGACAGCCGGGAAGTCCGCCACGCCGGACTGCTCCTGGACATCGAGGCGCACACCGCCATGCTGCACGGCGCCGACCTCGCGCTGACGGTCAGCGAATTCACCATCCTCCATATGTTGGCCGAACACGCCGGAAGGGTCTTCACCCGCAACCAGTTCATCGCCCGGCTCCGCGGCGACAGCTATGTGGTCACCGAGCGCGCCGTCGACGTCCAGATCCTCAACCTGCGCAAAAAACTCGGCGACTGGGGCGAATTCATCGAAACCGTCCGCGGCATCGGCTACCGCCTGAAACGGGAGGATTGAACATGACGCGCCGCGACCGTTTTTTTCTCGCCTTTCCGTTGTTCACCGGCCTTCTGGTGGTGCTGTCCCTCATTCTGGTCTACCGCCAGATGAACGATTTCTCCAAGGTTTCATTGGAGGAAACCGCCGATTCGGTGCGCCGCGAAACCGAACTGGCCGCCCTCATCGCCGCCGACAAGCTGGCGGACGGTTCCGCCGAACAGGCCATCGAATTCTGCAGCCGCAACACCCGCGACGACCTGCGCCTGACCCTGATCGACCCGGTGG
>JAVBSD010000033.1:0-12761 GCA_031547325.1 Victivallaceae bacterium
TGGTCGAAGGAATCGGCGCCGGCGACGAGGTCATCGCGCCGCCCTTCACCTTTTTCGCCACCGCCGGCGCGATCCACCGGGTCGGGGCCAGGCCGGTCTTCGTCGATGTCGACCCGTCGACCTTCAACCTCGATCCGGCCAAGATCGAGCAGGCCGTCACTCCGAAAACCAAGGCCATCATCCCGGTTCACCTCTTCGGCCAGTGCGCCGACATGGATTCGATCATGGAGATCGCCCGCAAGCACCGGTTGATCGTCATCGAGGACGCCGCCCAGTCGATCGGTTCGGAATACAAGGGCCGCCGCGCCGGCAGCATCGGCGACTACGGCGCCTTCAGCTTCTTCCCGAGCAAGAACCTCGGCTGCTTCGGCGACGGCGGCGCGATCACCACCGACGATCCGGAAAAAGCCAGGCTGCTCAAGATTTTCCGCAACCACGGCCAGAGCTCGACCTACCTGCATGAATACGTCGGCGGCAACTTCCGGCTCGACGCGCTGCAGGCGGCGGTTCTGTCGATCAAGCTTAAGCATCTCGACGCCTGGAGCGCCGCCCGGCAGGCCAACGCGGCGCATTACCGCGAGCTCTTCGCCGCCGCCGGCCTCGCCGGCAAAATCGCCTGCCCGGCCGAAGCCGCCTATCCGGTGCGCCACATCTACAACCAGTTTTCGATCCTGGTTTCCGGCGGCCGCCGCGACGAACTCAAGGACAAGCTCACGGCGCGCGGCATCGGCTGCTCGGTGTACTACCCGCTGCCGCTGCATCTCCAGCCGTGCTTCCGCGACCTCGGCGGCCGCGAGGGCGAATTCCCGGTCTCCGAAGCGCTCTCCAAGGCGATTCTGTCGCTGCCGATCTACCCGGAAACCACTCCCGCCCAGCGCAGGGAAGTGGTCGCGGCGATCGCGGAGATTCTCGGTTGACCGATGGGTTCAAAACACGAAAATGACCGCGAGTTCAGTCCGCAGAGCTACATGCGGCTGCTCCGTTATACCAAACCGTACCGGGTCCGGCTGATCATCGGCATCCTGGCCGGCTTCGTCGTCGGCGGTTCGCTCCTGGTCAGCCTGCTGCTGATTCCCAAAATGGTCAAGGTGGTGGCCCCCGGGCCCCGCGACGAAGCAGTTTCGGCCGAAGCCCAATCGGTGGTCGCGGCGCTCGACGCGGGCGCCGGCCTGAGCCATGAGGAAAAAATCCGCCTGGCCGAAGAGGTGCTGCATCCGGTCGACGCCGACCCGGAATTGACCGGCATGGTGCAGACCATCAACAAGTACGCCGACGATTACGGGCTGCCGGTGTCGGCCGACCGCGACCGTCTTTATTTCACCTGGCCGTGCGAATTCAGCCTGCCCCTGACCAATGCCGCCGGCAATCTGGCGTGGCAGATTTTCGCGATTTACATGGTCGCTTTTGTGTTCGCGTGGTTTTTCAAAAATCTGGCCAGCTACATCAACCACTACTTCACCCGCTGGGTCGGGTCGCGGGTGGTCGCCGACATGCGCGAAGAGATCTTCGGCAAGTTGCTCGACCAGTCGCTGCGCTTCTACGGCGGCGTCGACGTCGGCCACCTGATCAGCCGCTGCACCACCGACACCCAGGCGATCGAAAACTCGGTCTCCAACACCATCGCCGACGCCACCCGCTGCCCGATTGAAATTCTCGCCTGCGTCGGCACCATCGTCTATTTCAGCATCGTCCAGGGCAGCTACATGCTGCTGGTGGTGCTGCTGATCGGCGTGCCGCTCCTGGTGGTGCCGATCTCGATCATGGGCCGGCGGATCCGCAAGATCTACAAATCGAGCTTCGCCAAGATCGCCGACGTGGTATCGCGGATGCACGAGGTCTTCACCGGCATCATCGTGGTCAAGGCCTATCACGCCGAGGCCAAGGAGAAGCAGACCTTCCTGGGCATCAACAAGCGCTACTTCAAGCTGGTGGTCCGGGCGATGCGCATGCAGCTCCTGGTCAGCCCCCTGATGGAGGTGATCGCGGTGATCGGCACCATGGTATTTTTGCTCTACGCCTACAGCCAGGGGACCACGCTGTCGCAGCTGGCGGCGCTGCTGGCTCCGGCTTTCCTGGTCTACCAGCCGATCAAGAGCCTCTCCAAGGTGGTCACCGACCTGCAGCGCAGCATGGCCGCCGCCGACCGTTATTTCGCCATCATCGACACCGACACCGCGCTCCGCGAGGCGGCGAATCCGGCCTCTTTCGCAGACTTCACCCGGTCGGTCGAATTCGAAAACGTGGTTTTCGCCTACGATCAGCGCAAGATTCTCGACGGCATCAGCTTTTCGATTCCCAAGGGCAGCCTGGTCGCGGTGGTCGGCGAAACCGGTTCCGGCAAGACCACCATCGCCAATCTGATCGCGCGTTTCTACGACGTCGATTCGGGCCGGGTCGCCATCGACGGAGTCGACGTGCGCGACTTCTCCATCGACGACATGCGCCGTCACATCGGCATCGTGACCCAGGATGCGATCCTCTTCAACGACACCATCGCCAACCACATCGCCTACGGCCGCCCCGACGCCACCCGCGAGGAAATCATCGAGGCGGCGAAGCAGGCCAACGCCCACAATTTCATCGTCGACGGCCGTCACCGCGAGGGGTACGACACCGAGGTCGGAGAAAAGGGCTTCAAGCTCTCCGGCGGCGAAAAGCAGCGCGTGGCGCTTGCCCGGGCGATTTTGCGCAATCCTCCGATCCTGATTCTGGACGAGGCGACCAGCGCGCTGGACACCGTGACCGAACGGCTGGTCCAGGAGGCGTTGGCCCGGGTGATGGCCAACCGCACGGTTTTCGCCATCGCGCACCGGTTGAGCACCATTCAGCACGCCGACATGATCATCGTGCTGGCGCAGGGCAAGATCGTCGAATCCGGCACCCACGAGGAGTTGCTGCGCCAGGACGGTCCTTACCGCAAGCTTCACGAAACCCAGTTCGGCGTGCAATGAAGCTGCATTTCGTCGGCATCGGCGGCGCCGGCATGGCTCCTCTGGCCGGCATCGCGTTGGAGCAGGGCCATGCGGTTTCGGGCTCCGACCGCGAGGCCAACGTCAAAACCGCGTTGCTGGCCGAACGCGGCGCGGCCGTCGCCATCGGCCACGACCGCGCCAATCTGCCGGCGGGCGTCGAGCTGGTGATTCATTCATCGGCGGTGGCCGCCGACAATCCGGAGCTGGCGGCGGCCCGCGAGCGCGGCGTGCCGGTCATGCGCCGCGGCGAATATCTTGCCGAATCCTCGAACCGGAACCGCCGTCTGATTGCGGTTTCCGGGTCGCACGGCAAGACCAGCGTCACGGCGATGATCGCCTGGATTCTGGCGGCGGCCCGGCCTGACGCCGGGTGGTTGATCGGCGGCGAGGTCGCGGGGGATTTCCCGGCTTCGCGGGCGGGTTCGGGCGATCTTTTCGTCACCGAGGTCGATGAAAGCGACGGCACGCATACGTTATCCCGGCCGTGGCTCGGGGTGGTGCCGAATATCGACGACGACCACAGCTGGAGTGTCGGCGGCGATGCGCAGCTGCTGGAAAATTTCGCGACGTTCGGGCGCGGCAGTCATCAGGTGCTTTACGTCGACGGCGGCGCCGCCCGGCGTTTGTATGAAAATCTGCCTCAGGCGGAGTCCGCCGACCTGGCGTCGGTTGCGGTGCCGCCGAATCTGGTGGGATTTCAGCGCGACAACGGCATATTGGCGGCGTTGGCGGCGCGGCGGGCGGGGGTTGCCGATGCGGAGATATGGCGGGCGTTGGAGACTTTTCCGGGGGTGCTGCGGCGGTTGACGCCGCGCGGTTGTTGCGGCGATCTCATTTTGATGGAGGATTATGCTCATCATCCGGAGGAGTTGCGGCGTTCGCTGGCGACGTTGCGCGAGCTTCATCCGGGCCGGCGGTTGGCGGTGCTTTTTCAGCCGCACCGTTATGCGCGTTTGGAGAAGTATTTTGACCGGATGGTTGAGGAGTTGCGGACTGCCGACGAAGTTTATCTGGTGCCGGTTTTTGCGGCGTGGTGTGACCGGGGGCGGGTGGATTCGGCTGATTGGGCCCGGGCGGTTGGGGATCGGGCGGTTTATCTTGAGGGGGAGTGGAGTGAGATTGCCGGGGCGTTGTTGGCGAGGACGGGGGCGGAGGTTTTGGCGGTGATTGGCGCCGGGGATCTCGACCGGCTCTTCGCCCACCTGGTTCCCTCCCTCCAAAAATAAAAAAAAAGTCGGCGGCGGGGCCCTTTTTTTATATCCTCCGGGAACGGTATTTCACCGTTCGATGGCGACAGGCATTGCTGCGCCGTGCGCCGGGAAGAGGCACGCGGGGCTATCCAAAATATTGATCGATCTCGATATCGGTCTCTATGGCGCCGGCAAACGCGATGAAATTTCTACTCAAATGGACTTCCGTTGCATGGGCAAGCAATTCAATTACAATATAAATCTTTGAATATATACCATATTCGTGCTTTAACCGGAGCAACATATTCTCTGATTTCGTGAAAGACGATACAAGAAGATCCGATGCGTTGCCCAATCTTTCCATACGCTCTTTCGGGGAATAAAAATTCCAAAAATCACGGGCTATTTTGGGGAAGTCCTTTTTCTTTTTGGTTTTGGCCGGCGTAACCTTCAACGCATTGGTGATCGCGTTCATATCCAGGTCGTCGCCGCTCAGGCTCAAGCCGGTATAGGCAATGGTCTCCGAATATCTGAAAGAATGATTGACAGGCTTGAAAACATATGCTGAAAGATGTTCGGCAATCGCGGGCATCGGAGCGTCCCGGAAGAAAAATTTTACCGCAATGTCCGCGCCGATTGAATTGATTGTATTCAGGAATTGCCATGGCAGCACAAACCCGACCTTATCTCCGTACCCGACGGCAATATACACTCGGATCCAAGCCTTGAAACGCTTTGAAACTTCGGTTAAATTGTGCGAAATTTCCTTTAGGAAAATATGAAAATCATCAATCAGCTCATCGAGATCCCAAACATATTTGCCCGGCAGCCGGTATGCCCAAATATCACTTTCGCCGCAATGACAGTTTTTATGGGTATAGGATGGGGCAAGCTGCAAGCTTTGACCGATCAGGCCAAAATCCAGATCATTTCCCAATAATCCTATTCCCATGAATACAAACGCGTCGGAACTTTGCTCAGCGCTCATTCGGCCGTAAACTCCTCGGCGGGAATCATGATATCACTCATCACCAGTGGACCAGCTTCAGCTCTTCTTCCAGTGGATGGGTGCTGGTTGCGTCTCCGTAATGTTCTACCATTACACTGCTTATGACCATGCGATCCTGCAAAAGACCAAAATTCACGGATATTACTTTGGGGGGCATGCGGCCTTTTCCATAATCACCGAAATACCACCACATGGTAATGTGCCAAACCCCTTGTATATAAAATCGATCGGGAAGATTATCCTGAATATATTGTTTTTCCTCTTCCGACAAAACGATGTTGTCATATATGTATTCCCTGACATGAGGAGTACACGACAATATTTGTTCCCTGTCCGGCGCATAATTGAAACAACCGGTACAGATGAATGAAATCACACCGACAAAAACAAAGGTAAAACTTTTCATGTCATTTTCTCCCGGCGCCTATTCTTCCCGCCATGGTTTCCCTGGAGACACAAATGCCGAATTGGGCGGGAATGGCCATCGCGAACCTTCAAACCTTTTTTGGTACTCGGAAAACTCTATTCTTTCTCCGCTCACCTCCTCAAACAGGCCTTTGGTTGAAAACTCCATGGACCACCTGAAAATAAAATTTTCGCCCACCAAACCGGCGAATTTGTCTTCTTGAAGTGATATGAACGCAATCTCCTCCATGCAACGTACAGTTGCGCGCCCTTCGAATTGGCTGTCAAGATAAAAGTACCAGAGGGCAAAAAATTTCATATTCGCCGGTATGGTTAAATAGGGTCCTTCGATTTGGTTCGGGTTTTCATATACATCTCCCCAATGATCATTGAAGGAAACAAACACCGGCTTCTTGTTGACAAAAACGCGCCCCCGGTAATCAATGACCTCCATTTCTTCCCCGCTTGGCGGACGGCAGCCAAGCAATGAAAGAAATACCAGCACTGCAAATGCAAACAGCCGTTTCATCATGATCCTTAACATTCCATTGGGGAGTCAATATTCATATTTTCTGCTGTTGGCTACCATAATCAGACGACAGCAGAAGCAGGTATTATAGAATCCTTCCCGTGTTCTTTTAGGGAATGGCCCCTGCTGCCGGCGTTTCCCTTTCCAAAGCGGTATAAAATTTGAAATCTCCGTGCGCGCCGAAAAATCTTTCAAATTCCTGCAAAAATTTATTATTTTCCCGGTCCTCAGGGAAATTGTCGCAGAATTCTTTAAAACGATTGTATGACATATGATCAACTTCTAAAAAATAAACTCGATTATCCTCAATCCAATATACGCCATTCTTATATACTCTGTCTTCCTGGACAAACTTCACTTCTTGATAGCCATATATTTTTAAATAATAATCATAACCCATCGGATCATCGTCCGGCGTCTCCGAGCGAAAGCTCATCGGGACGTATTCATTTGGGGTTTCTGCCGTCGATTTCCTGATCAGCAGCCATTGTTGCAGGTTTGAAGCATTGAAAAACATTATATACAGGTATCCGTCCAGTGTTCTTGTCTCTACCGTACTGGCGTGGTGTATAAGCCGGGGAGATGATGAATCATTGCATAAACTCATCAGGAATAATACAAATAACAGTAACACCAAAACGGATATGATTTTTTTAGTCAAAGTACCGCCATCCTTTTTAAAGAACTTTACTGCAAAAAAATCATATTGCAAATTCCGGTTCTTCGCCGGTCTTTCCGGTCCGCATATTGCGGTTTTGGGACGCTCGAAAAATTAAAACCCGAATTCCGGCTGGACGATGCCGAGGTCGTCTTCGCGGGACGGTTCGGCGGGTTTGGGTTCCGGGTCCGGCATCGCGGCCGGCTTGGCGCGGCGCGTTTTGGCCGACCTGGCAAGCTGACCGGACTCGGTGCTCAAGGAAAATGCGTCGTCTGTTTTGACTTCCGGTTCGGAGATATCCTCGGGTTCGGAAGTAATCTCCGGTACAATCTCCGGCTCGGGGACGACCTCGGGTTCGGGAGTGACCTCCGGTACAATCTCCGGCTCGGGGACGACTTCCGGCTCAATCTCGGGCTCGGGGACGACTTCCGGCTCAATCTCGGGTTCGGGGATGACCTCGGGTTCGGGAGTGATCTCCGGTACAATCTCCGGCTCGGGGATGACCTCGGGCGCCGGTACTGTTTCCGGTTCGGGGGCGATTTCCGGCGCGGCGTCGGCGGCGTCCGGGACGTCGTCGTCGTCGTCGGGCGGCGCGACTTCGCAGGCGCGCAGCGCGGCCAGCTCCTCCGCTTCCAGATAACGCTGGTGGGTCAGTTTGTCGATGGCCTTGCCGCCGAAGAGCAGAAGCCCGCGCGCCCTGGCCGAACGCAGCGGCATCTCCATCAGATTGAAGGTTTCGGCCGATTTGAGCCGTTTGCCCGAGAGCTGCGCCTCGTAGACCGCGTCGGGACGCGGAGTGAAGAGGTCGACGCGGCAGTTTTTCGGGCAGAGGGCGTATTCGCGCTCGACGATGAACTTGTCGATGCGGCAGCGCTTGCCGTAGAATTTGCCGGTCTTGTTGTCGCGGTAGATCACCGCGTATTCGGCCTGGGCGTCGTGGCGGCGGAAGTCGTAGAGCTTGCCGGCGAAGAGTTTTTCGGTCAACGGAATGATCTTGTAATTGCCGTTGCGTTCGAGGCACTGCAGCCGGTCGAACTCGCTGACCATGACGTTGTCCTCGCTCTTGACCGCGGTGCCGATGTAGCCGTTTTTGCGGTCCCAGCCGACCTTGATGTTGCAGAGGGCGGCCTCGCGGCGGTCGATTTTTTCGAGGTTTTCGATCTCGGTGCGGCGCGGGAAGCGGTCGCCGTATTTCTTGAGCAGCGCCTGGAGGTAACGGATGGCGTAGGCGGTGAGAGTCCTGAGGTTTTTCTCGGCCTCGGCCATCGCCTCCAGGATCTCTTTGAGTTCTTCCTGGTTCTTGCGGATGTCGAAGAGCGAAATGCGCCGGATCTGCAGCGCCAGCAGTTTCTCGATGTCCTCGTGGGTCACGTCGCGGCGCAGCATGTCGCGGAAGGGCGCCAGGCCGTCCAAAACGGCGGTTTCGACTTCGGCGGAGCTTTCGCACTCCTCGATCTTCTTGTAGATGCGGTTCTCGATGAAGATCTGGGCCAGGGTCTTGGCGTGAAAGAGCTCCGCCAGGCGTTCGAGCTCGATCTCCAGCTCCCGGCGCAGGTAGGCGAGCAATTTTTCGGTATTGCGCCGGATCACCGAATCGGTGTTCATCTCGACCGGGCGGTTTTCGCAGATCACCATCATGTTGACCGAGATGCTCTTGGAGCAGTCGGTGTAGGAGTAGAGGGCCTGCAGCGCCTTGCCGGGGTCGTAGCCGCGGGTCGGAGTGACCTCGATTTCGACCTTTTCGGCGGTGTAGTCGTTGACCGAGGCGATCTTGATCCGGCCCTTTTCCACCGCGCGCTCGATCGAGGCGATCAGGCTTTCGGTGGTGGTGGTGGCCGGCAGCTCGCGGATGATCAGCTTGCGCCCGTCGATGTCGATGCGGGCGCGCATGATCACCCGGCCGTTGCCGCGGGCGTATTCGCGGACGTCCATCAGCCCGCCCTGCTGGAAATCGGGGTAGAGCTCGAAATCCTCGCCCTTCAGCACCGCGATCTGGGCTTGGAGCACCTCGTTGAAGTTGTGCGGCAGGATCCGGGTCGACATACCGACGGCGATGCCTTCGGTGCCGAGCATCAGCAGCGCCGGGATTTTGACCGGCAGGATCACCGGCTCCTGGTTGCGCCCGTCGTAGGATTCGGCCATCTCGGTGATGTTGTGGTTGAAGAGCACTTCACGGCCCATCTCCGAGAGGCGGCACTCGATGTAGCGCGGCGCCGACGCGCCGTCGCCGGTGTAGATGTTGCCGAAGTTCCCCTGGCGGTCGATGAAATATTCCTTGTTGGCCAGCACCACCAGCGCGTCGCCGATCGAGGCGTCGCCGTGGGGGTGGAACTGCATGGTGTGGCCGATGACGTTGGCGACCTTGTGAAATTTGCCGTCGTCGAGGCGTTTGAGGCTCCACAGGATGCGCCGCTGCACCGGCTTGAGGCCGTCGTCGACGTCGGGGATGGCGCGGTCCTTGATGACGTAGCTGGCGTATTCGAGGAAGTTCCGGTCGACCATGCTCCGGAAATACTGGTTGGCTTCGGTGTCGCGCTGCGCCTCGACCGCGCCGTGATCGAGCTCTTCGGGCTCGACGATCTCCGGATTATCGATGATTTCGGGTTCGTCGGACATGGGTTACACCGTGGCGTCGAGGTTGTTCATGATGTGCTCGCGGCGCGAAGGGGTGTTTTCGCCCATGTAGAATTCGAGGATCTCCGGGATGTTGCGCATCGAGTCGACGGTGACCTGCAAGAGCTTCATGTCTTCGCCGATGAAGGTGCCGAATTCGTTCGGCGAAATTTCCCCGAGACCCTTGAAGCGGGTGATTTCGGCCTGCTGCCGGTTTTTGGAGAGGCGCGCCGTCGCCGCGTCGCGTTCGCGCTCATTGTAGCAGTAGCAGGTCTCCTGCTTGTTGCGCACCCGGAAGAGCGGGGTCTCCAAGATGTACAGATGCCCCGAAGTCACCATCTGGCTGTGCAATTCGAGGAAAAATGTGATCATCAGGTTGCGGATGTGCGAACCGTCGACGTCGGCGTCGGTGGCCAGGATGACCTTGTCGTACCGCAGGTCGTCGGCGTCGTTGTCGATGCCCAGCGCCTGGGTGATATAAAAGAGCTCTTCGTTGCGGTAGACCTTTTCCGGCGTTTCGGCGTGGCAGTTGAAGGGCTTGCCGCGCAACGAGAAGATCGCCTGGGTGTAGACGTCGCGGCAGCTGATCATCGACCCGGTCGCCGAATCTCCCTCGGTGATGAAAATCATGGTCTCTTTGCCGCCGGCGCGGCGGTCGCCCTTGTGGAACTTGCAATCCCTCAGCTTGGGGATTTTGAGCGACATTTTTTTGGCCGACTCTTTGTTGAGCTTGCGCACCTGCTGGACCTGCTTGCGGAGCTGCTCGTTGCGGCTGATTTTGTCGAGGAGGATTTCGGCGATTTCGCGGTTTTTATGGAGGTGGTCGACGATGGCGTCCTTGACGGCGGCGACGATGGGGCCGCGGACTTCGGTGTTGCCGAGTTTGTTCTTGGTCTGGGACTCGAAGATCGGCTCCTGGAGCTTGATGGCGATGGCGCCGGCGATGCCGTCGCGGACGTCGCTGGCCTGGTAGCTCTTGCCGGAGAATTCGTTGACCGCCTTGAGCACGCCTTCGCGGAAGGCCGACAGATGGGTCCCGCCGTCGGAGGTGTACTGGCCGTTGACGAAGCTGAAGTACTGTTCGCCGTAATCGTTGTGATGGGAGAGGGCGAATTCGTAAGGGCCGACCCGGAAATTCATCACTTCGTAGAGGCTGGAATCGGCGAGCTCGGTTTCGAGCAGGTCCTTGAGCCCGTGGCGCGAAAAGAAGCGTTCGTCGTTGAAGTACAGCGACAGCCCGCTGTTCAAATACGCGTACATCCACAGCCGCTTCCGGATGTATTCGAGTTCGTAGGCGAAATTGACGAACAAGGTGTCGTCGGGGGTGAAGCTGACCGTGGTGCCGTTTTTCTCATCGGTTTCGCCGTCGGTTTCGCCGGCCAGGACGCCGCCGGCGAAGCGCGCTTCCTTGAATTTGCCGTCGCGCACCGAGCGGGCGGTGAATTCGCGCGACAGGGCGTTGACCGCCTTGGTCCCGACGCCGTTGAGACCGATCGAAAACTGGAACGCGGCGTCGTTGTATTTGCCGCCGGTGTTCATTTCGGAGACGCACTGGACCAGCTTGCCGAGGGGAATGCCGCGCCCGTAGTCGCGCACGGTGACGCAGCTCGATTCCGCGTCGAGGCGGATGTCGATGCGTTTGCCGGCGCCCATGATGAATTCATCGATGGCGTTGTCGATGATCTCTTTGAGCAGAATATAGATGCCGTCGTCCGGATGCGAGCCGTCGCCGAGCCGGCCGATATACATACCCGGCCGGAGGCGGATGTGCTCGAGCGAGCTCAGGGTTTTGATGTTGTTTTCGTCGTAAACGGGTTCCACGGGGCGCCTTCACAGGGTTCAATCGGATTCGGACAATATAGCACAAAAATGGCGGAATATCAAGTTTTTCGGCGGGAAAAATCTGCGTCGCCGCCAAAACCGGCGGCCACCTGAAAACGTGCATCCGCAACAAGCCGGACGGCGATGGCAGAGCGCGAGGACCGGCGGCCCAGGCGCGTCATTTGCCGAACCCGCCGGATTTGTTCGCGGCCGGCCGCGAATCAGGGGCAAACCTGTAAATTCTCATAAATTTCACCGCGGGGGTCTTGACTTTTTCTTCAAAATAGGTTATAATTATAGTTAATGAAACGTTTCGTTATTAATTTTAGGGAATCTTCATGGCGGACAACATCAGAGCGCGGGTAACCCTGAAGGACATCTCCCGTGCCGCCGGTTGTTCCCTGGCCACGGTGTCGACGATCCTCAACGGTTCGAAGGGCAATTCGCTGGCCAGCAGCAGCACCCGGGAACGGGTGCGCGACATCGCCCGGCAGCTCGGTTACCGCCCGAACGTCAACGCGCGGCGTCTGTCGAGCACCCAGGGCAACCCGATCATCGCGCTGTTGACCGACAGCATGGCTTCGCCGATCAACCGCGACATTTGCTCCTGTCTGGAACGGCTGACCGCCGCCAGCGGGTTTCAGCTCCAGGTGGGGATCTGCCACGACGACTTCGACGCCATCGTCCGGCACATCGATTTTTTTCTCAGTTCGGGGATCGACAAGCTGATCTGCGTGGCTCACACCTATCCGGAGTTCGGCGCGAAGATCCCGCCGCTGCTGAACGACTTCGACCGGGCGGTGTTCGTCGGCGAACCGATGGCTGCGACCGGTTTTCCGATCGTCACCGTCGACGATTACGGAACCTTTTACAACGCCGCGCGCCTTATCCTGGAAACCGGCCGGCGGCGGATTTTTCACTTGCGCGGCGAATTCCGCGACCGCGCCTGCGAATTGTGTCACGCCGGCTTCCAGGCGGCCCACCGCGATTGCGGCGTCGAGCCGTCGCCGGAGGCTTTCGTTTTCAAGTGGATCAATTTCCACAGCTTCGACGAGGTCGCGGCGATGCTCGACTACATCCTGCCCCGGAGGCCCGACGCGCTGATGGTCGGCAACGACGAGACGGCGTTCTGGTGCATTCAGGCCTTCGCCGAACGCGGCATCCGGGTCCCCGGCGACATCGCGCTGTTTTCCTGCGACCTGGGCCGCTTCAGCCGCTTCACCCGCCCGGCGCTGGCCGGCATCCGGTACGACGCCGCCGGCTTCGGCGAAGCGATCATGAAAACCTTCCTCGACGACCAGCCGGCCGGGCGGCTGCTGGTGCCGGCCGAGATTGTCCCGGGTGAATCGTGTCAATGAAAACAAATCCACAAACCGGAAGGAGCTGGAAGATGAAGAAAACATTCACGCTGATAGAACTGTTGGTGGTCATCGCCATCATCGCAATCCTGGCTTCGATGCTGCTGCCGGCTTTGTCCAAGGCGCGCGCGGCGGCACAGGCGGCCAAGTGCGTCAACAATGTCAAGCAGCTCGGTCTGTTTACCGTGCTCTACGCCAACGACTAC
>JAVBSD010000054.1:0-3645 GCA_031547325.1 Victivallaceae bacterium
TGGCGCATCAGCCCGTCGCATTCGGCGATCACCGCCGGCGGCAGCAGATCCTTGACTTCGATGCCGTCGCCGCAGATGTAGCTCAGGCGGTCCATCTGCGCCTGCTGGGCGGCGAAGAAGCGCCGGGCCAAATCGCCGGCCGGGCCGTAGGCTTTGCGGCAGAAGTCGCGGATCGCCTGCTCCTGGTCGAGCTGCGGATTCCACAGCAGTTTGGGATACAGATAGAGGTTGAGCGGCTGGGCGCCCCAGTGCAGATGGCTTTCGGAGTTCATGCCGAGGAAGTTGGGATATCCGGCCATCTTCTTGAAGTCGTAATCCATCTGGGTCTGCTGCGGCCAGGCGCCGAAGATCACGAAGTGACCGTAGTACGGATAGACGTAGACGCCGGACGAATGTTTGGCGAACCAGTCGAAGACCTGCGCAAAAATCCGGTTGCCGGCCGGGTCCATCAGCGGCTTGGCGTTGTTGACCGCCAGAGAATTGTTGGCGGTCCAGGCGGTGATGAAGGGATAGACGCCCTCCGCCGGCATGACTTTGGTCGGAACCCGGCCGTAGGTATGGTAGACGTAATAGGTGACTTTGACTTTGGGGTAGTGCCGGCGCACCTGTTCCGCGACCAGGTTGGCGAAGTTCAGCACATTGCTTGAATAATACCCGTCGTCGTCGATCATCGCCAGGCAGCGGCCGCACTGGCAGAAGACTTCGTGGTCGTTGGGCGAAACAAAGAGCAGAATGCGCTCCTCGGGAATGCCTTCCGCGATCGAATTGGCGATTTCCGTCATGGCGTTGCGGGCGAATTCCGCCGCCGCTTCGGTGCTGGTGAAGCACAGCTGCCAGGCCTCGCCCGGCTGCTGGCGCTTGCCGTTGCGGAGCCCGAACCACTCGGGGTGATCGGCGTGGTAGCGCTCGATCGGCACATAGATGGCGTAGGAGTGGCCGGCGCCGAGAATCCGGTAGGAGTCCCTGCCGTCGAAGGCGCTGGAGTTGAGGCGCATCCGCCAGGCGTACATGCTGGCGGCGTTGTAGCCGTGCTCCATCTCCTCGACCATCAGCTTCGGGCCGCTCTGGCCGAGCATCCACGGCATTCCGGCGTCGAAGTAATTGGTGCTCGAACGGAACTCGGTCCCCGGCCGGTGCCACTGCCGCTGGTCGGCGATGTGGATGGTCGCGAGCTTCGGGACGTAGACGCCCTTGAGCCCGGGCAGCAGCCATTCGACGCCGAGCTGCTGCAGGAACTCCCAGGCGCCGTAAAGGACGCCGCTGGAGTTGGGGGCGGCGATGTTGAGCGTATCGCCGTCGCCGGCCAGGGCGAAGCAGTCGTAATCGGAGGTCTTCTGCCCGAGTTCGGCGAGGAGCGCGGCGTTGGCCGGATGGTTCCCCAGGATGATCGCCGCGCCTTCCGGCGCGTCGTCGCCCCGGGTGATCGGCAGCCGGGCGCCGGAAATCCGCTCCAGGTAAGTCTGAAGCTCGCCGGCGGCGAAACTTTCGGCTTCCGTCGCGGTCGAGGGGATGCGGATTTCGGCCTTGCCGGCGCCGTCACGGATCAGGTCGAAGGCGCCGAAGCCCGTCGCCGCGGCGCACACGGCAATGAACAGGAGGAGCTTACGCATGGAGTCAGAAGCTCACGGTTTCCTGGACGCCGCCGACCCGGATCCGGTAGCTGTCCACGCCGCTGGGCCAGTAGAAGCGCTTGGCATGGTCGTGGAATTGCGATTTGGTCATGGTTTCGGCGTGGCCGTCGGAGAAGCCCATGTTGGTCTTCTGCGAATGGTCGAAGGCGAAGTTTTCGCTCTCCGCGGTCAGGATGGCGACGAACTGCATCGCCCCGTTGCTCGAGTCGCAGACCATCCAGAAGTTGCTGGGGTCCGTCATGTTGTTGATATTGATATGGCGGGTCACCACGCCGGTCCAGCCGCTCAGGTTGGCGACATCCTTGGAGATGGTGTGGCTGTTGCCGGGGTAATAGTTGACGTAGCCGGCCTGGACGGCGTAACAGCTCAGCAAGTTCACCTGGTCGGCCACCGACGGGCAGCGGCTCAGCACCCCGTTGCTCCCCATGGACAGATAACCGGTCGGCACCTGGGTGAATTCGCCGGGAATCCAGGCGCCGCGGCTGCTCAGGGCCCCCGATTCACCGAGGATCATCGCCCAGATGAAGTGAAATTTGCCCTCGTTGCCGAAGTAGGTCAGCAGATTGCCGTCGTAGTCGTTGGTGTACATGGTCTGTCCCAGCAGGATCTGCTTCTGCTGGTTCAGGCATTTGGCCCCCTGCGCCGCGGCGCGCGCTTTGGACAGGGCCGGCAGCAGCATGCTGGCGAGGATCGCGATGATCGCGATTACGACCAGAAGCTCTATCAGTGTGAATTTTTTACCGTTCATGTACAAATCCTCCTTACAGTTGGTTGTCCGGTTTGATGATTCTGGTTTTGATCGATTCAATCTGGTTTCCGGCGAAGAAATCGCAGGGCCTGGTGAAAAACAGCTCGGTGGCCCGGGCCAGGGTGAACTGCTCGAATACCACCTGATACAGGAAAGGCAGCGTGGTGATGTCTTCCGGCAGCGCCAGCTCCTCATGCATGACCACCAGCGGCATGTCCGGGATCAGGCGCTGGCGCTCCAGTGCGAACATCAGCGGCTGGAGACTTCCGGATTCGACGACCAGGATATCGAAATTGCGGTGTTCACGCCGGATGAATTCATTGATCCGGGTGATGGCCAGATCGATGGGAATATGGCAGAGCAGGTCGCCGCGCGGTTTGAGGCCGCGCTCCCGGAGGTGTTCTTCGATCAGCCGGCGCAGCTCGACGCCGTAGGTCGAATTGGCCGGGTCGGGCAGCAGGAAGCCGGCGCGGTCGAGCGGAACCTGCGGGAAGCAACCGAAGGCGTTGGCGACCGCGTCGCGCCAGTCCGGGACGACCCGGGTCAGTCCGCTTTTGAATTCGGATTCGCCGATCTGCAACAGCGGCTTGCCGAGGCTGGAGAGGCATTCGATCCAGGACGAGGTCAGGAAGCCGGTCACCATGATCTTGTCGAAATCGCGGAGTTCGGCGAGAATTTCCGGCTGGACTTCGATGCGGGAGTGGAATACCTTGTGGGTTCCCTGGTAGGGGCGGAGGACCTTTTCCATCTCGCGGATGGCGAGACTGCCGGGATAGAGGCTGTCGCCGATGTTGACCAGCGCCACCTTGACCTGATAGGCGTCGAGTTCGAGGTTGCCGTCGTAAAAAGTGCCGACCCCGGAAACCTTGCGGACGATGCCGGCGTCCTGAAATTCGGCCAGGGCGCGCCGCACCGAAATGACGCTCATGCCGAGCTCACCGGCCAGTTCGCGTTCACTGGCCAGCTTGTCGCCCGGCTGCAGCTCGCGCTGCATGATCATCTGGGTGATCTTGAATTTCGCTTCGTTGTATTTGAGAACCCGTACCATTCTTTCCGTCCGCTATGCTTTTATAATAGCCTGTTGCTAATAGTATAGCAAAAAAGAAAAAAAAGTCAATAGCGGATCGGGAATTTTGCCGGAATTTTCAATAGCGTCCGTATTCTGCGGCGGTGCGGTACATGGCGACGGCGTTTTCGGTGGGGGTGTTGTCCTGGATCATGTGGGTCGGAGCGAAACAGTAGCCGCCGCCGGGCATCATGATGTCG
>JAVBSD010000380.1:0-2934 GCA_031547325.1 Victivallaceae bacterium
TGGCGCAGGGCTTTGCGCCCTTCGCGTTCCCATTCGGGAGAAAGGTAGTCGGCCTGTCCCGAGGCGGTCGTCGCGCCGGGATAGATCCGCTTCCACCATTTGGGGCCGTCGAAGACCACATTGAGGATGACCTTGCCGTCGGGATTGGCGGCGGCCATCCGGGCCAATTGCCCGTCGAGGTAACGCCAGTCGTAGAGCTCCGGCCCCGGCCACGACGGCGCGCCGTATTCGATTTGCGGCACGGGATCGCCGAGCGGGACCACCAGCCGGGCGGCCGGGAAGCCGGTTTCGCCGAGCATCATACCGAGACTCCGGTCGTCGACATTGCTGTTGACGATCGCGCTCCAGCCGATCAGGGAACAGGGCCGTCCGTCGATGAAGGCCATCCGGAGGTCGCCGACCGGGGCGAACTCGACTGTCGAGGCCGGCGGTTCGGCCAGGATCGCGTCGGCGTCGAGACCGCCGCCGACCGCGGCGGGGGTGAGCTCCGCGCCCGCCGCGTCGAGCGCGATCAGCGCCACCGCATAAAAGACCGCTCCCGGATGGTCGTTGTCGCCGGTTTCACGGCCGCCGACGCCGAGTTCGATCTGCAATTCTCCCGCGTGGGGAGGCTGGGGAACCGTCCGGACGAAATCGACCGGCTCGGCGGCCGTGAAACCGAAGCTGTGTTCGGCCATGATGTTCTGAATGTCGCCGCGGGCGTAGGGATTGCCGCCGCCGGAGGGGCCGGAATAATCCCACCGGCGCACGTTGGCGCGCCATTCGGAGCCGTCGAAATAGAGGGTTTCTCCCGCCCCGGCGCTGCCGCCCGCCGTGCGCAACCGCACCAGCGCCTGCGTTTCGGGAGCGGTGGCGGCGCGGACTTCGAGCCGCAGCGCCGCCGTCCCTGCCGGCGGCGTGAACGCCTGCCAGACCACCGGAATGGTGCTGCCTTCCCAGGGGCGCTGCAGCTTCAGCGCCAGTTGCGGCGCGTCGCCGGAGGCGAGGACGCGGTGGTTGTTGCCGACGCAGCGCCAGCCGGCCGGCGCGAAGTGGTGGTTCCACGGCGCGGCGTTGAAATCGCCGTTGGCGATCAGCGAATCCGCCGGCGCCGCCAGCGGCGCCAGGACGGCGAGAAGGGCAAGCGGGAGCAGTTTCATCGGGGTCAGTCCGAGAGACCGGCGCGGTCGGCTTCGAGGAAGAAGTTGCGCAGCTTGACCGCCGCCTTGGGCTCCATGCCTTCGACATGGCCGTCGGCGTAGGCGTAGTTGCTCTGGTTGCCGTGCCATGCCCGATTGATGTAAGTACCCTTCCAGTTGTTCCAACTTGCGGTGTTGTTCCAGGGTTCGAGATATAAGCAGGCATTGACATTTTGCGGTTGGTCCTGAAAGACCACCATATCGGAGGACAATTGCGCCAGCCTGCGGGTAATGGTGTAGTATCGGCTGTATACGCTGGCTGCGCCGCAGTTCATCGAGTAGGCGATCGGCGGATTGTCCGCGGTGACCGGGTTGGCCGTATCGACCGTAATCGACCGCGACGGACACATGAACATCTCCTTGGCGATTCCGGATTCGACGACCAGCAGCCGGGCGAAAGTCTTCCAGGCATTGTTGGCGTTGGCGCTGTTGTAGGAGTTTTTGGCGTTGGCGAGATGCCAGTTGTAGCAATAATTGGGTTCGCTCCAGCACCCGGGCATGGGAAAGTTGCCGACCATGTTGTCGTCGAAAGAGTTGGCGTACAGGACCATGCCGAGGCCGATCTGCTTCAGGTTGTTCTTGCACTTGGTGTTCTGCGCCGCGGCGCGGGCCTTGGAGAGCGCCGGCAGCAGCATGCTGGCCAAAATTGCAATAATAGCAATCACGACCAAAAGTTCGATCAATGTGAATTTTTTCATGGCGACTCCTTTGGGTTGATTATGACGGCAATGTCCGGGGACACGATTTCCGATAGACGATTTTGGCCGGGACGACGGTTTCCTGCTGCCGGCGGCGGCCCTGAATGATTTCGACGATTTTGCGGACGGTTTCGGCGGGCTGCAGATCGACGGAGGTCAGGTTGTACTGTTCGGCCCAGGGCGTGTTGTTGTGCCCGACCAGCGCCAGGTCGTTCGGGATGGAGATACGCAGACGCTCGGCGGCCTCTATCACCGGAATCAGAAAGGAGTCCTGCGCGGCGACGACGCCGTCGTAACGGCCGGATTCCAGCATGGCGGTCAGTTTGGCATGGGCGACCTCCTCGCTCAGTACCGGATGGGGGGGGCGGATGCCGAAATCCTCCGCCGCGCGATTGATTCCCTGGAAGAAAAGGCGGTTGACGCTGTATTCATCGTGGATGGTTTCATTGGCGAACACCGCCAGGCGCGTCCGCCCGAATTCCACCAGCGCCCGGACGCTCTGGTAACCGGCGTCGAAGTGGTCGGGGATCACCAGCCGGGCCTCGGGAGGATGCGCGTATTCGCAACTGTGGAACATGATTTTGCAGGTTTCCCCGGGGACCCGGTCGAGTACTTTCCGGGGGGCCAGCGCTTCGAAGCCGCAGAAAATCAGGTAATCCTGGGGGATGGCGAAGGCGTTGAGAAACACCTCCGGCTGAGTGGTCAACACCCGGGCGTCGAAGACGTTGATGATGCATCCGGCGTCGACCAGCGCCCGCTGCAGCCGGGTCGGAAACAGCGCGTGGGGATCGTCGGCGTACTCCATCACCACCACCGCATGCTTGAGCAAGGGACGGCTCCGGACGTAAATACCCTCCCGCGGGCGCATGGTGATGTAGTTGTGCGCCTTCAGCCGCTCCAGCACCCGCCGCATGGTCAGATGCGCCACCCCGTACTTTTCGGCCAGCTCGACGCCGCAGGGCATCCGCCCGCCGGCCGGGTATTCGCCGGAATGGATGGCGTTGACGATCTGCTGCAGGACGATATCGCTTTTGCCGGTGTTTTTCATAATCTATTGT
>JAVBSD010000386.1:0-4384 GCA_031547325.1 Victivallaceae bacterium
CGGCGAGGACCTGGTGGTCGCCGTAGGATTTGACGATGGTCCGGAGCTCGAGCTGCACGGTCATTCGCCCCCGAAGCGGCGGCGCCACTCGGCCAACACCTGATCCCTGGCCTCGGCGGCTCGCGGCAGATCGGTGATGGCGCGTCCGTTCGACAGGATGTGGCCGGAATCGGGACGGGCAATGCCCGAGACGATGTTGAGGAGCGTGGTCTTGCCGCATCCCGACGGCCCGAGGATGATAAGGAACTCCCCCTTGCCGCAATCGAGGCCGAGGTCGGCGAGGACCTGGTGGTCGCCGTAGGATTTGACGATGTTCCGGAGCTCGAGCTGCACGGTCATTCGCCCCCGAAGCGGCGGCGCCACTCGGCCAACACCTGATCCCTGGCCTCGGCGGCTCGCGGCAGATCGATGGGCAGCAGGAGGGTGCGGATTTTGGCCAGCCGTTCGTCGCCGAGCTCGGGACGGACCGGCAGATCGTCGAATTCCAGGCCGATGCGGGCCGAATCCGGGGAAATCGAGTAATCCATGAGCCGCCGCGCCTCGGCGGGATGGCGGCAGCCCTTCACAATCGCCGAAGCGATGATGTCATAGCCGACTCCCCCTTCCGGAAGAACGGATTCCACCGGCGCCTTCTTTTTGATGTAGGGGGCAATATAGGCGTCGACGGTAAGCCCGAGGGGCGCTTCGCCCATGGCGGTCATCTGCGCCGGCTTGCTTCCCGAATACACGTACATCTTGACGTTCTTGTGCAGCGCCTCCATGAACGCCCATCCCTTTTCCTCGCCCATGCCCTGGAGCCAGCTCGTCACGTGGAGGTAGGCGGTGCCGGAGGAAATGGGGTTCGGCATGACGATCTGCCCCTTGTACTCGGGTTTGGTCAGGTCGTCCCACGATTTCGGCACAGCCAGGCCGAGCCTCTGCATTTCGCGGGTGTTGACCGAAATTGCGCCCACCATCACGTTCATGCCCACCCAAACCGGGTTGTCGCGGCTGTCGCGCATCAGGGGGCTTATCTTGTCGAATCCCTCCGGCTTGTAGGGTTCGAGCCCGCCCTGCCGGTCGACGGAAAGGACGCCGCTCAGGGCGAGACCGAAACTCAGATCCGCCTGCGGATTGTCCTTCTCCGCCAGAAGGCGGGCGGTGATCGGGCCGGCGGATTCGCGAACCCATTTGATGCCCAGATCGGGAAACTTCTCCGCCAGGTCCTTGCTGTAGCGGTTCAGGACGTCCGGCTCCAAGTCGGTGTACACGGTCAACTCGGTGCCGGCGAACACCGGCGCGGCCGACAGAACCAGAGCGGCGAGCAGATGGAAAAGACGCGCTTTCATGCTGTTTTCCTCCGTGGGTTGTTCCCTCTCGACGGCGCGGCCGAACACAGCCGCAAAAATAAACCTCCTACAGGTTGAACTCGCTCTTTATCGTTTCGATCAGCGCCCGCGTGAGCTTGTCGGACCCCGATTCCGGTTTTTTCTTCAGGTTGACGGCCAAGAGGCTGTCCAGGACCCGGCGGCGGATGTCGGAGCTGCTGATGCCCTCGGTGCGGGGGAACAGGACAAGCCGGTCCTCGCGGACATGGTTGAAATTGTCGCTGCCGTGGGCCAGGAATTCGCACTTGTGCTTGTCCATGAAGGCCTCGTCGATGAGCCAGGGGCTGGGCACGATCTCGTCCACGTACCTGATGCCCTCGATGATTTCCCGCCGGTGCTCGTACGACAGTTCGGGGTTGTATCCCTTGTAGGCCAGTATCTCCTCGTCGGTGGTCAGGGCGACCACGACCTGGTATCCCGTTTCCCTCGCCTTGCGGAGAAGGCGGATATGGCCGTGGTGGATGAGGGTCATCGACATGTCCACCATGATTCGCTTCCTGCTCTGGTTCTCGCTCATTCTTGCGCTCCGGTTCCGACGGCCTACTCGGCCTGTTGCCAATTCGACGGTTCGAACATGGTTCCCTTGTTCAGCAATATCCTGAGCGACTTGAAAGAGTCGCCGGAATGATGCAGCAGATTGGAACGGCCGACGCAGTGGCGGCGAACGCGGCCCGGGTCGTCGGGCGGCAGCGCCGGGACGTCGGCGATGTCCGGCAGACCGGCGCACGCCAGCGCCGGCATGTCGTGCCCCTGCATGAGGCGAGGAGACACACGGAGCGGATCGGCGGCGTTGAAATCCTTGGCCAACAGCAGGGCGTAGGGCCGCGGAGGCAGTTGCTCGAGGGGATTGGCCACCTCGCTCATGAACGGATTCGAATCGCGCTGATAATCGTGGTCCGACACGAGGATGATGCGGGTGTTGTCGTACACCCCCATGGCCTTCAGGCGGGCGACGAGGGTCTCCAGCAGGCCTATGATGTGGCGGTCGGTGTAGAAATGCGCGTCGTCCGATTTCGACAGCGCCAGGCGCTCCTCCTTTTCGAGCGGGACCAGCGAGTCGGGACCGAGGAGAAACGGATTATGGGAAAGGGTGGTGGCGAAGATCTTGTAGGTCGGCTCCTTCGAGTCGGCGGTCAGGTAGCGAGGCATCAACAGGGGCATGGCGATGTCGTTGTAGAATTTTTCGAAGGAGTCGGTGTCGAAAATGCCCATATCGACCAGCCCGTCCCGAAGGATGTTGGGAACGCTCCGGAACAGGGAAATGGCCAGGAGAAGCCGCGCGCTGCCGCCGCCAGACGCGTCGCCGCCGGAGTCGAGGGCTTCCTGCGCCAGGCGGGAATATGCCGGCAACTGGGGGGTGTCCACCAGGCGGTCGCCCGCGTAGCCAACCAGATCCGACAGCGACTTGCCGTTGTCGACCGCGAGATTCGATTTGACGTTGTAGCAGCTCACGGCATAGCCGGCATTGAGGAACCGGCGCGGCAACTCGGCCGTCGCGTCGACGACCTTGTCGGCCAGCGAGCGGCCGGGCCGCTCGTTGATCGCCTCCGGCGTATAGCCGGGACCGCCCAACAGGGCGGGGAACGACAGAAGCGTGTTGTTGCCGTCGCTCACGGTGTCGCGGTACCACACGAAGCCGGGAAGCCGCGCCGCCAGCGCCGGATCCTCGTCCAGCATCCGCTGGATATCGCCGCCGTGGTATTGGTCGTACATGAGGACAAGCACATTCGGTCGGTCGGGGCTGAGGGAGAACAGGCGGTGATGGAAGGGCGGCAATTCCGCTCCGCCGCCGCTTGCATCCCGTTCGACCGCATTGGCTGTCCCATCCGCCGCGTCGGCGACTGGCAGCGAGGCGAGGGCGGCGGCCTTGCCGTTCTTCCCGCCGGACATGGAGACGGAGACGTACAGGCCGAAGGCAGCCAGGGCCAGGGCGCAGACGCCGAGGCCGTAGGCCGCATAGCGCATGGCATTGCGTCGCGCCAGAACAAACAGCAGCGCCAGGGCGGCAGCCAGGCCGACGGCGTCCTGCAGCAGGCCAATCCATTCGGCCCCGTGCTCGTCGGGCAGGAACACGTCGCCGTCCACGATTCCGGCCGGCGGAAAAGCCAACGCCAGGACGACACAGACGAAGGCGCAATACGCCATGAGCAGGCCGAATTGCGCCGCCCCGCGCCGTGGCAATACCACCTTGAGATAGAGAAAAACATAGACAAGGCACAGGAAATACGGTAGCAGCTCGCGGAACAGCGCGCCGGCGGAACGGCTGAAGATTTCCGGCGCCGACTGGTACAGCGCCATCGGCGCGAAAAGGACGAGAAGGCCGGCGACGGCGAAGGCGGCGGGCCAGTAGAGCATCGCCCCCGACCGCTCCGCCTCTTTTTTGAACAGGCGGTACAGTCCGCCGCTCAGCCCGCCGGCCGCCGTGAACCAGGCCAGGACACCCGCCGCGACGCAGGCCAGCGTCGTCCAGATGAAGAGCTTTCCCGACACCGTCCTGAGCTTCAGCGACGCTGCCCAACCGTATATGATAAACGCCGACAGCCCGAAACACAGGATAACGCCGACAACGGACCCAACGCCCGCTTTCCGGCCTGCCGCGCGCCTGGCCCGCATCCGCACCGCGCCGGCCGCCGCCGCGACCAGCAGCAGCCCGGCCAGCAACAATTCGACCCACGAAAACCTGAAATAGAAGGGCGAGGCCCCGGAATACATCGCCTCGACATGCCTTCGCAATGCGAATCCCCAGGCCACCGGCAGCGTCACGAAAGCGAAGGCGTACGCCGCCAGCCCTGCAGCCGGAATGTCGGTCAATCCCTTCCCGCCAGCGATATCGGGAGAGATCTTGGGGGCGTCCTCAACCACATCCTCGATATCGGCTCCGCGTCCTTGCCGATAGCGCTGGCGCAACTCCGAAACGAGGCTGAGAAAATTGTTGGCGGTCCAGTAGATCAGGAGCGCCGACGGCGCGCCGTCGAGGAGGACGAGACACAGGCCGGCGATGTCAACGGCCTGCGCCG
>JAVBSD010000489.1:0-4187 GCA_031547325.1 Victivallaceae bacterium
CTTCGCACGTGACGGCTTTCACCCAACTTTTGAACGATCCCGCCGACCCGTTCCACATCCCCGGAATGCAGGTGACGAAGGCCTTTCCCGGCGGCAGCCCATGCAGCGTCAGCGCGCCGCGGGTGGCCAATTTCACCGAAGAATTGCGTCGGCGGGGCGTCGGCATCGTCGACGGAATCGCCGGTCTGGCCGGCATGGACGCCTATTTCCTGGAGAGCGTCGACGGGACCCAGCACCTCGAACAATTCAAGACGCTCGCCGAATTCGGCAAGCCGGTCTTCATCGACAAGCCCCTGGCCTGCAGCTACGCCGACGCCAAAGCGCTGGTCGAACACGCGAAGCAAAAGAAGGTTCCGATTTTCACCGCTTCGGCGATCCGTTTCGCCCGGGGCGTCCGCGACGCCGTCGCCGCCGACACGCCGGTCTACTGCGTCGACGCCTACGGTCCGATGGACTTTCTCGCCGATTACCGCGATTATTTCTGGTACGGCATCCATTCGGCGGAGATGCTCTACGCCTTTCTCGGCGCCGGCTGCGAAACGGTGCAAAGCTTCAGCACCGGCCAGGTCGACGCGGTGGTCGGAAAGTGGAAGGACGGGCGGATCGGCAAGCTTTCGGGCAACCGGGTCGGCGCTCATTCCTTCGGCTGCTTCCTGACCACCGGGGAGGGGCACGTCAACGCCGCCGCCTCGGGCGAAGTCCCCTATTACGCGCTGCTGCTGCGGCAGATCGCCGAATTCGTCCGCACCGGCGTACCTCCGGTCGCCGCCGCCGAGAGCCTGGAGGTGATCGCCTACCTCGAAGCGGCCAGCCGCAGCCGGGCCGCCGGGGGCAAACCGGTTTGCCTGGCGGATTTGTAAGCGATGTTTATCGACATTCACGCCCACGCCTATCTCTATCCCGGGCCGCCGCAGGACGGGAGGACGCAGTTCTGCACCCCGGAGCAGCTGCTGGAGCTTCACGCCGCCGAGGGCATCGAAAAAGCGCTGCTGCTGCCCCTGATCGGGCCCGAGGTCTACCTGCCGCAGTCCAACGAGGAGATCCTCGAAGTCTGCCGCCGCTGGCCGGAGCACTTCGTCGCCTGCTGCAACCTCGATCCGCGCGGCATCGGCAACCATGCCGGCAGCGATTTCACGCCGTGGCTCCACTGGTACCGCGACCGCGGCTGCAGGGGGGTCGGCGAATTTATGCCGTGTCTGCCCTTCGACCATCCGCTGGTGTGGAATTTTTTCCGGCAGGTCGAGGCGCTGGAATGGCCGTTGACCTTCGACATCACGCCCTGGCGCGGCGAGGGCTACGGCCTCTACGACGATCCGGGGCTGCCGCGGCTGGAACGGAGTCTGGGGGCGTTCCCGAAGCTGCGGATTTTCGGCCACGGTCCGGCTTTTTGGGCCGAAATCGGCCGGCTGGAAACCGTTGCCGGCCGCGCCGGATACCCCGCCGGAGCGATCGATGAAGAAGGGGCCGTGCCGAAGCTTTTCCGGCGCTGCCCGAACCTGTGGGGCGATCTTTCCGCCGGCAGCGGCTACAACGCGCTGGCCCGCGACGAAGAATACGCGGCCGGATTCCTGACCGAATTCCAGGACCGGCTGTGTTTCGGGACCGACCGCTGTTCGGTCGGCCACCGTTTTCCGCTGGCGGAACTGCTGCTGCGGCTGCGCGACGGCGGGAAGATTTCGCCGGCGGTCTTCCGCAAAATCGCCCGCGACAACGCGATCCGGGCCTTCAACCTCGAATGAACGGAATTCCCATGAAAATCATCGACGCCCACAACCATCCCGACTGGCATGGCCATAACCTGGACAAATTCGTCGCCGACATGGACGCCAACGGCATTGCGCAGAGCTGGCTGCTGAGCTGGGAGTGTCCGGAACACGAATATTCTTCCGGCTACGCCGACGTCATCCCGGCGCCGGCGCTCGGTTCGGCGACGGGGCCGATTCCCTTCAGCCGCTGTCTTTCCTACGCCGAACGCCGTCCCGAACGCTTCATCCTCGGCTACGCGCCCGATCCGCGCCTGCCCGGCGCCTGCAAACGGCTGCGCGCCGCCCATTCCATCTATGGCGTCCGGGTCTGCGGCGAAGTCAAATGCCGGATGATGTACGACAATCCCGACGCGATCCGGATGTTCCGGGTCGCCGGCGAACTCGGGCTGCCGGTGGTTCTGCACCTCGAATACGACCGCTGCGAACGCGACGCCGATCCGTGGACCGAATGGTGGGGCGGTTCCATTCAGACCCTGGAACATATGCTGCGGCTCTGCCCCGGGACCAATTTCCTGGGCCACGCGCCGGGTTTCTGGATTCACATTTCGGGCGACGACCTGTGGCGGAGCGCCGCCTATCCGCCCGCCGGCGCTCCGGTCGCGCCGGGCGGCGAAGTGGTGCGGCTGCTCGACACCTATCCGAATTTATACTGCGACTGGTCGGCGGGCTCCGGCTACATGGCGCTGGCGCGCGATCCGGAATTCGCCCGGCGTTTCCTGAACGACTATTCCGACCGGGTGCTTTACGCCCGCGACTTCTTCGACGCCCGGCACCGTGAATTCCTCGACGGGCTCGGCCTGTCCGAAGCGGCGCTGGCCCGAATTTACCACGGGAACGCCGAAAGGCTGCTGGGATGAAGCCGGTCAAATTCGGCATCATCGGCACCGGCATGATCGCCGGGAAGCACGCGCTGGCGCTGGAGCGCATTCCCGGGGCGGAGCTGGTCGCGGTCTGCGACGCGGATCCGGGCCGCGCCCGGACTTTCGCCGCATGTCACCGGTGCCGGGCCGCCGGAAGCCTGGCGGAATTCCTGGCCATGGACATCGAAGTGGTCACCATCGCCACTCCCTCCGGGCTTCACGCGGCGGTCGCCGTGCCGGCGGCGCGCGCCGGCAAGCACATCGTCTGCGAAAAACCGCTTGAAGTCACTCCGGCCAAAACCCGGGAGATCATCGACGCCTGTGAAGCGGCCGGGGTGCTGCTTTCGGCGATTTTTCAGTCGCGTTATTCCGACGAGGTGCGGCTCTTCAAGGGCGCGGTCGAGGTGGGGCGTTTCGGCGACATGGTTCTGGCCAACGCTTCGGTCCGCTGGTTCCGCACCCGGGACTACTACCGCCAGGCTTCCTGGCGCGGCACCCGGGCGCTCGACGGCGGCGGGGCGCTGATGAACCAGGCGATCCACACCGTCGATCTGCTGCTTTACCTCAACGGGCCGGTTGCCGAAGTTTCCGGCCGGGTCGCCAACATCATGCATCTGGACATCGAGGTCGAAGACGCCGCCGTCGGCTGGCTGGCTTTCGCCAACGGATCGCTCGGGACGCTTGAGGCCTCCACCGCCTGCCGGCCGGGGTTTCCGCGGCGGATCGAGTTGTCGGGGACTCGCGGCAGCGCGGTGTTGGAGGGGGAACGGATCGTCCGCTGGTGTTTCGACGAAGAGGAGCCGGGCGACGCCGAAATCCGCTGTTCCGGCTCGGTCGCCGGGGCGTTGCCGGGCGGCGCCGGCGATCCGGCGGCGATCGATTGCGAGGGGCATCGCCGGCAGTTCGCCGAGATGGTCGCCGCGATCCGCGAAGGCGTGCCGTTGACCAGTTCCGGGCGGGAGGGCAAACGGGCTGTCGACCTGATCGCGGCGCTCTACGAATCCGCCGCCGGCGGCAAGCCGGTCAAGCTTTCACCTTAGGGAGATTTTATCATGCGCATTCTCATCTGTACCGATCTGGAAGGCGTCGCGGGGGTGGCGAGCTTCGGCGTCGACACTCTTCCCGAGGGGGCGCGTTATGCTGTCGCGACGCGTTTGCTGACCGAAGAAATCAATGCCGCGGTCCGCGGTTTCGTCGCTGCCGGGGCCACTGAAGTGGTGATTCTCGACGGGCATGGGCCGGGGGCGGTGGATTTTCCGCTGCTTGCGCCGCCGGCGAAGTTGCTGCATGGGCGTCCATTGCCGCCGTTGGGCCGTCTTCTGTTCGAATTGGCGCCGCGTTTCGATGCGGTGGCGATGGTCGGGCAGCATGCGATGGCGGGGGTGCCGGACGGCAATCTCAATCACACGCAGAGCAGTGCCACGGTCGAATATTACCGATTAAACGGCGAAACGATCGGGGAAATTGCCCAGTTTGCTCTGGTGATGGGGCAGTGTGGGGTTCCGTTGATTTTTCTTTCCGGCGACCGGGCGGCGTGTCGGGAGGCGGTTGAATTGGTTCC
>JAVBSD010000319.1:0-6326 GCA_031547325.1 Victivallaceae bacterium
CGAAGCGACCGGGTTGGCGGCGCGGACCATCCACCGGATGCTGCACTTCGATCCGGCCTCCGGCTCCTTCGCCTTCGGCCGCGGCGAACAGCTCGAACACGAGTTGGTGATCGTCGACGAGGTGTCGATGCTCGACGTGCATCTGGCGCTGGCTCTGCTGCGGGCGGTCAAAACCGGAGCGCACCTGGTGCTGGTCGGCGACGCCGATCAGCTGCCGTCGGTGGGGCCGGGGAGGGTGCTGGCCGATTTTCTCGCTTCGGAACGTTTCGCGGTGACCCGGCTGACCGAGGTGTTCCGCCAGGAATCCGAGAGCCGGATCATCGTCAACGCCCGCCGGGTCAACGCCGGGATGCTGCCGGAACGGAGCCGCGGAGGCGATCTCGCCGATTTTTACTGGATCGAACAGGAGGAGCCGGAACGGGTCATCGACATCGTTTCGCGGCTGGTCGCCGAGCGGATTCCGGCGCGCTTCGGCTTCGATCCGGTCGACGACGTCCAGGTGCTGACCCCGATGAACCGGGGCGGCTGCGGCACGCTCCAGTTGAACCGGGCGCTCCAGACGCTGCTCAATCCCGGCGACGGCGGCTTCGGCGCGGGGGAAACCCGGCTCCGCCTCGGCGACAAGGTGATGCAGGTGCGCAACGACTACGACAAAAAGGTCTTCAACGGCGACCTCGGGCGGGTCGCCGCCGTCGAACACGGCGGACGCACCTTCGGCGTGCTCTACGACGGCGACCGGCTGGTCGAATACACCTTTGACGAGGCCGACGAAGTGATGATGGCCTACGCGGTCACGGTGCATAAAAGCCAGGGCTGCGAATTCCCGGCGGTGGTGCTGGCGCTGCTGCCGCAGCATTACATGATGCTGCAGCGCAATTTGTTGTACACCGCGATGACCCGCGCCCGCAAGCTCCTGGTGCTGATCGGCCCCGAAAAGGCGGTTTCGATGGCGGTGGCCAACAACCGCCAGGAACCGCGCCATTCCCGATTGCTGGAGCGGTTAGCGGCGCACTGACTCCGCCGTCAGCCGCAATACCGGACAGTCACGGCGCGTTTGCCGCCGGCGCGACTTCGCAATTCTCCTTCGGAATGGCAAAGCATATTTTGACCTTTCCGTCAAGGTACTCCGGGGCGCTGGATTCCATTCCTTTTAAGTTCAGGATTTCATCCTGTTTTACGTCGAGGTATCCGTACAGGGCCTTTTGCGCTAAAATGGTTGCCGTTTTTTTGTCCGCCTTGACGTTATTCGTTCCATGGGGACTCGCTCGCGAACGGAACAGGCAGATGATGATGAAGGTTTCATTGCGCTCTGCGACGTCCACGACGGCATGGCCCAATTCCCTAAACTCATATCGTTTCGTCGTGACGGGTTCTTCGCAACCGAAGAAGACGGTCGAGAGCGCCGCCATGCAAGCCCATTTCAATAGAGAGAATTTCATAAGCCGCCATGGAAGAACCGATATCGCAATATCGGTTCGATTGTCAGAAAAATTCGGAAACATTCGGCGCGACGGAAGTTTTGTCGCCGACCGGAGTGTTGGGGCCGGGGGCGGGCCGCTCCGTTTTAGGCTCGGTTGCGTCACCGTTGGGTTGCGAATCCGCCCCGTTCCCGCCGGTCGCCGTCTTCGCGTCCGTCCCGCTGGTCGCGACCGCCGTGCCGGCCATGGTCTGGGCGGCACGTTTCAGTGCCGCGCATTTGGCGGGTTCCCAACTGTATATCGCAACCAACATGCCCTCTTCGCGTTTTTCGCCTTCTTTTTCCAATCCGCTTTGAATCGATTGGGAGACGCTTTTGAACAGTTCGGTGTTTTGACGCAATGAGGTCGTCCGTTCAAGGGAAGAGCCTTCACCGTCCCCGGAAACGGAGCCTTCGGTTATGGTAATGAATCCGGTCGCCTCGTCCGTTTGAACCTTTACGCTCGTATTGAGATATTCGGAAAGGACTTTTTGGGCCGCGGTCTGGGCGTCGCGGCGGGCTCTGCGAAGCGCTTCGGCGTATTTCAAGCTTCGGGAAATATCGGCCGATCCGATCACCAAAATACCTTTGATCTCATTGGTTTCCGGATCAAGTACCGCTTTGCAGCCTTCGCCCAGCTCGAACAAGGATTTAATGATCTCGGCCTTCGGATCGTCTTCCGCCGCTTTGGCTTCGATTCCTCCGCCGATGAACATCGCGCCCATCACTCCCGCCAACAAAATTTTTCGCCACATTTTTTTCTCTCCCTCAGGTTTGGTGATTTCAAAAACTCAATTCCAACCGGTTGGTTGAAATTGAAACGGTTTTGGGAATTCTTGTCTGTTTTTGTATTTCCTTTTGCATGACGGTACGCAAAAAATGCTCCAACGCATCCATGGCTCCGACATATTCCACTGTCAACACGGCCCGCATCCCGATTCCGTCGATTTTCACGCTTGCCGGCGAACAACCGGGAATCATGCCGACGCCGGCGGTTATGACCGCCAGCTCGTCGGAAAAAATATCGGAATACCGGTCCAGCACGATTTCCACCTCTCTGCCGGAAGCGGACATTTTGCCGATTAACCGGTTCAAGGCCTGATGCAACGGCTCTTTTATCTGCTCGAATGCTTTTTGCGCGGCGATTTCCTTTTGCCTTTCTCCCGAAGCGTGAAATACCGCGGAACGTGTCGAGTCATTCCTTTGCATCAGCAATTCCCGGTCGTTGACCGCATCGAAAACGCGAATCCACAAGCCGAGCTGTACTCCGTCGCGGCCGGACGCGGGATGTTTCAGATGCCGGTATTCACCGATTGCGTCAATGACGTAGTCCGCCGCTTCCCGCTCGGTCACCAAGCGGAGGCCCAGCTCGGCGAAAAATTTGACGAAGATGCCATAGAGCTCCCGATGATCTGTCCGGATATAAAATCCCGGATTGCCCAGCGCTTTGAGATGCGCCGAATAATCCGAAAGCAGTTTTTTCCGCGCCACCGTCGCGACGATGGTCACCCGGTAAGCGTCGCTCATGGAGGACTCTTCCACAATCCGGTACGTTTCGATAAAACCGCCGGACGAGGCGAATATTTTCGCCCGGATCTGGTCGGCGTCCTGAACCTGGGTGGTGCTCGCCACCGTGGAGCCCAAAATTTGCTCGACCGCCTGGCGTTTCGCCATTTGCAGCGCGTTGTCGCGTGCCGTGTCGAGACTGCTGTTTCCGAGCATGGCGAGTCCGACCGCCCGAACCGTATCCGGCGGCAACTCATCCATGGCTTCTTTCATCTCGGTTGCGGCGTCCGCGATTTTCCGGGACAGAAAGCAGATGACTTCGAGCCCGTTCTCCCGGTGTTCCGCCTGATAGACGATGACTCCTTTCAGCAATTGGCCGATGTCGATTCTGGTTGACTCCATCGTCATTTCCCGAATCAAAGCATTCTCGTGGCCGTCTTCGGCCAGAACGGTGACCTCCTTGGTTTGGGTCAGCGAAGAATCCACTTCGGTTTTAAAAAAACCGGCAATGGTCCGCTTGGCTTGCGCCAAAGCCAATTCCCTGGCCATGTGGTCATTAATTCCATCCTCGACAGGAACTTCCTCAATGCAGATGATATAAAATCCGGTATCCGCGGACTCGCCGAGCTTCTGCTGCTTGCCGGCACTCCGCATTTGAGCGATCTCCATGTCCAGATCGAAATCCGCTCCGGAAGCCCACAGGGCATGACACACCAGCAACAGAAGACAAAACAGCCTGTTCATCACTTTGCCCGCATCGCTTCGTCGAAACTGTCTTTGTAGGTAGTTTCCCAATCCGGCGGCAAGGCCATACCGTAGCCGACCGCATACAGGTCGTGAGTCGAAAGCCATTTTTGCGGGTTGTCGCGCATTGCGTCAATGATATCTTCGGCGTAATCGTCCCGGGTATTCCAGCGCCAAACCTGCAGATTGCTGGTCGTCGTTCCCGGAGAGGCTTCCGCCACGCCGAGCGGCAGATCCACTCCATCCACCCTGGTATAGAGAATCATCTGCATATTTTTGCCGACGCCGTGTTCAAAACCCTTATCCAGCGTCATGCGTTCTCCGAGCGATCCGGTGATTCGTCCGCCCACCGGGTAATAATTCCCCAGCTTGTTGGCTGCGACCGCCAGCGCTTTCATCGCGGCATTGTAGATCGCCTGGCGCTCGTCCGCGTCGCTGTATCCGGCGGCGCGATTCCCGGTGAGCGTGTATTTGACCGCGCGCGCGGTTCGCCCGGTGGCTTTTTCTGAAAATTTGACTTCATGGGTCCGCACTTCTTCACAATTGAAATCGCATTCGACTTCGTAAATCAGCAGTTTGTCGTTATAGCGATCCTGTTGTTCCTTGCTGACGCTGATGGACACGGAGAGGACCAGGTCCAGCTCGCGCATGTCGACTTCATCCGTCAACTTCGCATCGCCCACATCGGACAGGGAACGGAAAAAGTCAATTCCGCCGCGGTTATGTGCGGAGAATACTGAAAAACGTTTGAGTTTGGCCATTTCCGTTTGCAGCCTGCTGCTGAGAGTCTGCACGATTTCCGGGGAGATTTCTCCGGCTTTCGTGCCGATATCATTGACGACGACTCCGAGCAACAGTTTACGGTAATTGTCGGTATTGTAATTGCCGGGCATGGTGATCGGGCCGCTTTTCAGCGCATCGCGGGAATAAAATGATAACGTCGGATCCAGGGACAGCGGCTCCGCGCAGCCGGCAAGCAGCAAAAAAACGATCGCGGGAAGCAGGTTTTTCATATTGACTCCGGATTGGAATTTTGGTGACGACGGAATCGCCCCCGGGGAAAAAATCGCCGGGGGCGACGGGCTATTCCGCCTGGGCGTCGGCCATGAATGCCTTGGCCTCCTGATTCAACTGATACTGGCGGACCAGAAAATCCAATGCCTTTCCGGAAAATTTCGCCTGGACCAGTACGGATTTAACCGCGCTCAACTTGTTGATGATCGCGGCGTCGAATCCGAGCAGGCTGCTTTGCAGGGAAGAAGCATCGGCGACGATTTGCGCCGCCCGTGGAACCAACGGCAGAAGTTCATTTAATTTATTCTCCGGCTCCAGCGCGTTGACCGCGTTATATCCTTCGACCACCTTGGGCCATATTTCCGGCGCTTCGGCCATGCAGGCCTTCCGCACTTCTTCGTAGGCGGCTTCCCGGCTGATATTTTTATTCTTCATGAGATATTCCACTTCGGCGATGAAGCCCAAATACTCCTTGCGATTGTCCGCGGCTGCGATATATTCATCGAGATACCTGATCGTAAAGCCATACAGTTCGGCCGACGCGTGGGAGATATTGTCGATTTTGGCGTCTCCGGTTTCAACCGCCGCTGCCGGCGGGCGCGTCTCCTGGAATTCCTCAAACTGTTTTTGGGCTTCTTCCATCGGCGATAACGAAGCACAGCCTCCGAACGCGATGGTCATCACGGCAAGCATGGCGAAATGCAACAGATTCCTATTCATAAACTAAGTCCTTTTTCTTGTCACCGGTTTCATAATACGGACGGTTTTCCGCCAAAGCGACTGGGGAGTCGCAGGATAAAAACAATGCGGAAACGGGCCTGGGGGGAGAACGTCCTTTGGAGTCGGACAGGGCCGGGTGGTTGAAACGATTCTCGCGAGCCGTTTTTAAATTCAAATGTGCCATAAAAAAAAGAGGCGCTCCCTTCGCACCCCACCTAAGGCACCGCCAAGCGCCCACCCGGATTGCGAAAAGGAGCGCCGGCACAACGCGGCGCGCCCTTTCAACAATACTCCGGGAGTTTGGTACATCCGTACCATGCTCTAAAACTTGGCGGTTTTTAGGTGGAATCTTGTTGAAAAAGTCTTTCTAAGACTTTTAGTTCATTAAATTTGCATTCTTTTCAATAATTCAGATTTGAAAATTCCCCGGTTAAAGTGTCCATTGCCGACGATACGGTTTAAATATATAACGGCTGATTCCGAAAGTCAACCAATAGCCGGCAACAAAAAGACAATTTCCCTGTTTCGGGCCGCATTCGGGGATTTCATCCCGAATCGGAATCGTCCGCGTGTGTCGCGGCGGCGGTACCGCTCCCGATGGCTCGAGCGGTTAGCGGCGCACTGACTCCGCCCTTTGGCGGACCGCCGGGTGGGTGCCGGAGAGGCGCACTTCGCCGCCCCGGATTTCCACGCCGATTTCGCCGTGCGGGGTCGGGATGGCGCCGGAAACCTCGGCCAGCGAACCCGGCAGCGGGGAAACCGTGAAGCTCCGGCCGCCGAATTCCGCCGGACGGATGCCGAGCAGCGTCGCGTAGTAGTGGAAAAACGGATGCGCGCTCCAGGCGTGGCAGTCGCTGCGCGGGTTGTCGAACTCCTCGGGCAGCGT
>JAVBSD010000367.1:0-3203 GCA_031547325.1 Victivallaceae bacterium
GGCCCACTTCACCGTACTCTGGCCGGTGGTGAAGAAAAACATCCCCTTGGCCCCGCAGGCGATGGTGTGCCAGATCATGATCCGGAGCTCCGCCATCGACGGCCGCATGTGATATTCGTAGGATTGGATGATCGGCCAGTAGTGGGCGTTGGGGTTGACCCGCTTGAACTCCCGGATGGCGACGTCGCCGTAGCCCCACGGATCGCGCATGGCCATCGGCGACAGGGTGTAAAAATCCGAATAAATCACCGGAGCCGAGGCCAGCAGCTCCCATTCGCTGGGGGTGCCGCCCAGCGGCAGATTGATGTGGGTGTAGATGACCGGATGCTTCGGGTCGTCGGCGTAGATCGCCTCGCCGACGTCGCGGAGCGCGTTGCTGAACCAGGGCAGCGGTTCGTCCATGATGTGCCAGGCCAGCAGATTGGGATGGTCCTTGATCGCGGGGATCGCGGCGCGCCAGGCGGCGATGGCGGAGCCGACCGCCTCGGGGTCGTTGGCGGTCAGCTTGTCCTTGCCGAGGTGGATCACATCGTTGCGGCTGGCGATCAGGTACATGCCGTAGCGGGCCAGATTGTCCAGGTCGGCCGGACCGAACTGGACATGGGTCGGCAAAACCACGTTGATCCGGCGTTTGGCCAGGTCGTGGAAAACCTTGTCGCGGCGGACCTGCCACGATTCGTCCATATTGACACAGTAGGTGCGCAGGTGGCAGCCGTCGGCGTGGAAGAATCCGAAGGGAAAGAGGTCCGGCGGCAGCATCTCCAGCACCTTTTCCGGCGGCGGGTTGAGCCGCCGCGAAACTTCGGCGAGCTCCTCGGAAGCCGGCAGAACGGCGGCGGCGACGGCGGCCAGCAGCAGGGCCGGCACGAATTTGGGTGGTTTCATCGGGAATCTCTTTCTTGCGCGTGGTTACGGGGTGTACGGGCCTTTGGCCGCCTTGAAATAATAAATCGACGCCTGGCTCGGCTTGAACTTCTCGACGTGGCCGTCGATCCAGCAGACGTTGGCGTAGTCGCCGTGGTCCTCGTTGAGGAAATAGCTCCGCTGCCCGAGGTTATCCTTGGCAGTCGACAGGAACATGTGGAACTGGCCGAGGATGTCGCCGAAGGCGATGGTCGTCGACGGCATTTCGACCTGGCTGTCGCGGAACCGGTAGCCGCCGTCGCCGCCGTACCACATGGTGCCGGCGCCGGCGCCGCACTCGCCGTTCCAGGCATAGTGGGCGGTGGTGAAGTCCTCAAGAATCGGCGTCGCGTCGGAGGGACAGGTGAAGACCCCGAGCGCGCTGAGGTAGCCCTTGTCGTGGAACAAGTAGTTCCAGGCGTAGCCCCTGACGGTCGAAGCGTAGTTGCCGTCATTGCCGTAGGCCAGCGCCATCGAATCGATGATCATGTAGTGGTCGAAGTCGTTCTGCCACAGGGCGTGGGTGAGGCCGATGGTCTTGAGGTTGTTGGCGCACTTGGCGGCCTGGGCCGCCGCCCGCGCCTTGGAGAGCGCCGGCAGCAGCATGGATGCCAGAATGGCGATGATCGCAATCACGACCAGAAGTTCTATGAGTGTGAAATTCTTTCTGCTCCGGTGTGCCGACAGTTTGAGGCAATGCATGTTTTTTCCTCCGTTTCACAGTTGACATTTCGGTTCCGGTCACTATATATTATATATAAAATTACGGAAAATAAAATGCCTGAAACTGCAAAAAACATATCCGATTCGGTAAATTGGCATATGGAGTGGGCGCATCCTCTGATGTTCGCCATTCCGGAGATGAACGAACTGACCGAAGCGGGATTTTTCGGCGGCGGCACCTCGCTGGTCCGGACGCCGTTCCGCCAGGACAACCACCCTGGCGGCGGGGATCCGGCCTTCAGCATGTCCACCACCTTCTGGATCCCCCTGAGCGGACACCTGAAAATCACCAGCGCCTCGGGAACCGTCGAAGGCGGTCCGGGGAACCTCTTCCTGCGCCCTTTGTACATTCGCCACCGGGTGGAGATATCCGGGGATTTTCATCACATTTACTTCCGTTGCCGCAACTTGCAGCTCAACAAAATCGCGATGTACCCCTTCCCCGACGCCGAATTGGCCAGCCTGGTGGTGGAGAAGCTGTCCCGTGAAAGCCTGGAACGCGGTCCCTATTCCGGAGCGACGATCCGTCACCTGGCGGGATTGTTGTTCCAACTGTTGGAGCGGACGCTGACGCTGCGGTCGGCGCGGATCGACCAACTGATGACGCTGTTGATCAAATCGCCGGCGGTGCTGTGGAATACCTCGAAGCTGGCGCGCAAGCTCAACATGTCCGATTCGCTCCTCTACAAGCTCTGCCGCGTCCACTACGGCCGTTCGCCGACCCAACTGATCCGCGAAGTCAAGATGCGGCAGGCCGACGAGCTGATGGCGACCGGCCGGCCGCCGCTGGAAGATGTGGCGCGCCGGCTGGGTTATTCCTCGGCCTTCGCTTTTTCCAAAGCCTATTTTCAGACCACGGGCCGCCGCCCCGGCCGCCGGGCCTGAAAAATAAAAAATAGTCGGCCGCCGCGCAGCAAGGCCAGGGTCCAGGTCCCGTGGACCTGGTGCGATCCAACTGCATAAGTTGGTCGCCTGTCTAAACAGGCGAAATAGTAAGGAAGCCCGAGCGGGAGCTCGGGCGGAGCCGCCCGGTCGGCGATGGGACACTTTTGGGAGAGCAACGCGTATCCCAAAAGTGGACTCGGAGCCGGGCCGGCCGCGCCACCGGGCGCGTTCAAAAAGCATTCATTTGGCAGTTTCGGCAAATTGCGTATTGGTGCGAAGTGCGTCCATCAGCAAATAAACGTACTTGTGCAAAGTGCGTTTTATTGTATCCGTATCGTATCCGCAAGACCAGTTTTTTGGATTTTCCCGAACTGTCTCCAAGGCGATTGGAGCGCGCTCGGTGGCGCGGCCGGCCCGGCTCCATGTTCCGTGCTTGGGCCTCCGGCCCTCGCACTCCACCATCGCCGTCCGGGCGGCTCCGCCCGAGCTCCCGCTCGGGCTTCCTTACAGTTTCGCCCATTCAGATGGGCGACCAGCCTACGCGGCTGGACCGCGCCAGGTGAGACCCACCTGGACCCTGGCCTTGCTTCGCGGCGGCCGACTATTTTTTTATTTTTTCGGGGATCCGGAAATCTCCTGGCGCGGCACGGTGAAAACGACCGGATGCCGGTCGGCGGCAAAAAGGATCGCCA
>JAVBSD010000485.1:0-2710 GCA_031547325.1 Victivallaceae bacterium
GATCGTCCTGTAAGGAGACCTCGTCATGCTTCCGTGCAACAAACGCCGCATCCTCACCGCCGTCCCCGGTTCGCCGTGGGCCGGCAAGATGGTGCTCAACCCGGCGATGGCCGCCGATCCGGCGCATCCCGAAACCATCCATATGCTCTTCCGCGCCACCGGCCCGGGCGAGCGCTGGCGGCAGCCGGGCCAGCCGGCGCCGTATCCGATTTTTCTCGGCTACGGCGTCAGCCGCGACGGCGGGAAATCCTGGGATTTCGACACCGCGTCTCCGGCGATGGCTCCGGCCCTGGAGTACGCGCCGGAACGCCTGATGACCCGCGACGCGGCGGGCCGCGAATGCGTCAACTACGCCAACGGCTGCATCGAAGATCCGCGCCTTTTCGAATTCGAGGGCGCTTTGTACCTCACCGTGGCCTGCCGCACCTTTCCGCCGGGGCCTTATTGGGAACACGACGATCCGGTGCAGTGCATGCCGGAATGGGCGCGCGATCCCGACAGCGGCCTGGGGCGGGCGGTGCTGGAAAACAGTACCGTGAGCTTGCTCTACCGGGTCGACCTGGCGGCGCTGGCGGCGCGCGACTATCCGAACGCCTTCGGCTTCATCGCGCCGCTGCATCCGCCGGATGTCAGCGACGACCGCGACGTGGTGCTTTTTCCGCGCCGGCTGGTGATCGACGGCAAGCCCAGGATCGTCTGTTTGCACCGGCCCAAGCATCCGTGGCATTACGCCATCGGCCGCGAGTTGAAGCTCCCGTCGATTTTCATCGCCGCGGCCGACGAGCTGACCGACTTCGCCCGCACCGACATTCGCCGCGAAGTCTATGCCGCGCCGAGCTTTCCGTGGGAAGCCAACCGCATCGGCGCCAGCTGGGCGCCGCTGGAAACCGCGCCCGGCGAATGGCTGTTGCCCTATCACGGCAAGCAGGATGATCGGGTCGGCTACACGCAGAGCTTCATGCTGCTGACCGAACGTGCTTCGGGCTTTCCGAAGATCGCGGTCCGGCCGGCGGAGCGTCTGCTCTACGCCGATCTCGACTGGGAGCTGGAGGGGGACTTCACCATTCCGTGTCTGTTCACGTGTTCCGGGCTGTCCCGTCCGGACGGGCGGCTGCTGATGGGGTACGGGGCGGCGGACAACTGCGTCGGGCTGGTCGACGTCGATTACGCCGGGCTCCTCGCCTCGTTGCGCTCCCGGATATGATCGGGAAATAAATCCAACTGCATAAGTTGGTCCCCGCCTCAGCGGGCGGAACGGTAAGGAAGCCCGGCCGGGAGGCCGGGCGGAGCCGAGCCGGCCGCGCCACCTGGCGCGTTCATCAAGCCTTAATCAATTGCCGATCATCTGCATGTAACCGGCGCAGCGCAGCTGGTCCCGGCGGCGGCGGTAATCGTACCAGCCGCGTTTCTCCGGCAGGCACCAGGCCGACTCGGCCACCGCCATCATGCGGCCGCCGATCTTGGCAATGACCCGCCAGTCCGGCACGGTTTCGGTCCACAGGCAGGTTTCGAGGCCGAGCTGCAACTCGCCGGTGTCGTAGCCGCCGGTGGGATCGCTCTGGCAGATCAGCTCCTCGCTGACGATCGGCTCCCATTGGTCCTTGGGGTCGGCGCCGCAGGAGGGGTAGATCAGATAGTACTGGCAATGGATGGAATTGACCACCTGACGCCCGGCGGCCACCGCCCGGGGAATTTCCCAGCAATGCTGCCAGGCCTGGATCTGGGTGCCTTCCGGCACCGCCGCGTCGGTCGCCCACACCGCCGGGGTGCGGCCGTGAGCCAGGACGAAGCGGCACATCTCCGCCATGAAGTGCTCTTCGAGGGCGCGTTCGTCCTTCAGTCCGAGTTCGCGGATCCGCGCCTGGCAGCGCGGACAGGCCGCCCAGTTCGCCGTCGCCGCCTCGTCGCCGCCCAGGTGGATGACCGGCGAGGTTGGAAACAGCTCGAACATCTCCAGCAGCAGTTGTTTGAGAAATTCCCCGACCGCCGGAGAACCCAGGCAGAATTCATAGCCCGGCTTGGCCGGATCGCAGGCGAATTCGGAGCGGATATGGAGCAGATGCCAGGAGTGGCCGGGCATTTCCAGTTCGGGGATGATGACGATGTTGCGTTCCGCCGCGTAGGCCGCGATGCCGGCGACCTCCTCCCGGCTGTAAAAGTGTTTGCCGCCGGCGGTCAGTTCGGGAGCGACCCGGCTCTGATAGCGCCAGCCCTCGTTGTCCATCAGGTGCCAGTGGAAGCGGTTGAGCCGCATTTCGGCCATCAGGTCCAACGTCCGTTTGACGGTGGCGACCGACTGGAAGTGCCGGGCGCAATCCAGCATCAGTCCACGATGCCGGAAGCGCGGCCGGTCGCGGACCACGCCGCAGGGCAGCTCCGCGGCTTCGCTGCCGCGGACGCAGGCCAGCGCCAGCATCTGGCGCCAGGCGGAAACGGCGTAGCAGAGTCCGGCGCGGTCGCCGCCGGCGATCCGGACGCCGGAAGGCGCGACCGCAATCTCCCAGGCTTCACTGCCGAGTTCGGCGCGCATTTCCAGCGCCGCGCCGACTGCTTCACCGGCGGCCGGTTTGACCTCCACACCGAATTCGGCGCAGCAGGCCTGTAAGCGCCCCAGCGCTAATTCCACGCCGGCTCCGGCGGCGGCACGGAGCGAGTGCAAAGCGAAGGTCCCCTCCCCGGCTTCGACGGAAGCGGGGACGGGCAACAAATC
>JAVBSD010000171.1:0-4278 GCA_031547325.1 Victivallaceae bacterium
CGGCGAGGAGCCGATGGCGATCATCGGGGAAATCGCGGCGGGAATTCCGGCGGGCCGCGAATACCGCGCCGAGCCGGACCGGGCGCGGGCGATCGCGCTGGCGGCGGAGCTGGCCGGGCCCTCCGACGTGGTGGTGGTGGCGGGCAAGGGACACGAAACGACGCAGGAGGCGAAGGGCGCGCGGCGCCATTTCGACGACCGCGAAGAGCTCCTGAAGCACCTATGACCGACCGACAACGCGCGCAAACCTATCTGCAAAAGGCGTTGAACAATCCTTCGGCGGAGTTTCGCGACGGGCAGTGGGAAAGCATCGACCGGCTTCTCCACGGCAAACGCGCCCTGGTCGTCCAGCGCACCGGCTGGGGCAAGAGCATGGTGTATTTCATTGCCGCCAGGCTGCTGCGCGACCGGGGGTCGGGTCCGGCGCTGCTGATTTCTCCGCTGCTGTCGCTGATGCGGAATCAATTGGAGGCGGCCGCCGGAATCGGGATCGCCGCCCGCACCATCAACAGCGGCAACCGTTCGGAATGGCAGCCGATCGAGGAGGAGCTGCGGCAGGACCGCGTCGATGTGCTGCTGATTTCTCCGGAACGCCTGGCCAATGACGAATTCCGGCAGACGGTCCTGGCCCAAACGGCGGCCAATATCGGGCTGCTCGTCGTGGATGAAGCGCATTGCATTTCGGACTGGGGACATGATTTCAGGCCGGATTACCGCCGCATTGCGCGGGTGATCCAGGCCGTTCCGGCCAATGTGCCGATCCTGGCGACGACGGCGACGGCCAACGACCGCGTCGTCGGCGACATCAAATCGCAGCTCGGGGAAGAGATCGTGCTGCAGCGCGGGACCCTGGTCCGCAAGAGCTTGAAGCTGCAGAACATCACCATGCCCGGCATGACCTCCAGAATGGCCTGGCTGGTCCAAACCATTCCGGAATTGCCGGGCAGCGGCATCGTCTACGTGCTCACCCAGCGCGACGCGGCGCGGCTTGCGGAATGGCTGCGGCTGAACCATATCGACGCCCAGGCCTATCATGCGGACATCGGCGACCCGGAGAACGGCGCCGCCGAAAAAGAGGAGCTGGAACAGCGGCTTCTGCGCAATGAAATCAAAGTACTGGTCGCGACGGTGGCTCTCGGGATGGGCTTCGACAAGCCGGATCTGGGCTTTGTGATTCACTTCCAGCGTCCGGCGTCGGTGGTGCATTACTACCAGCAGGTGGGCCGCGCCGGCCGCGCCGTCGAGGAAGCCTACGGCATTTTGCTGGGCGGCGAAGAGGACGACCCGATCGCGGATTATTTTATCGCCAACGCCTTCCCTCCCCAGCAGCATATCCGCAAAGTTCTCGACGCGCTCGGGCAGCAAGACGGCGGGCTGACGCTGCAGGAGCTGCAGCGGCAGGTGAACCTGAAACAAACCCACCTGGAAAAAACCCTGAAATTTCTCACGGTGGAATCCCCCTCCCCGGTCCTCAAGCTCGCCTCCAAGTGGCACGTCACGGCCGCGGCCTCCGCCTACCGGGTCGATCAGCGGCACGTCGACGCCCGATTGGCCAACGAGGCCGGAATATTTCTGCGCCGGAATTACCAGCCGATCCCGCCCCGCAAAAAATGGCCGCAAAAAAACACCTTCTCCCACTATCCTTTCCGGGGCGGCGGCATCCCGGAGAATCAGCAAGCCTGCGAAGGACGCGCCCTGAGCCTCCGGGGGGACGCCGGCTGGGGGCAGCTGGTCCGGGACGGCAAATGGGACGATCTGGTCGCCGCCTGCGTGGAAATGCTGGAGCGCTGCCCGCCGGCGCCGGCGCCCCGCTGGGTGACCTCTGTGCCGTCGCGCAAACAACCGGAGCCGGTTGCGGATTTCGCGGCGAAACTGGCCGGCGCGCTCGGGCTGCCTTTCGTGCCGTGCGTCCTGCAAACCCGCGACCATGAGCCGCAGCGAAACATGGCAAACAGCTATCAGCAGGCCAAAAATCTCGACGGCGTTTTCGAGGTCGGCGCCTCCTGCCCGGCCGAAGCGTGCCTGCTGGTCGACGACGTGGTCGACTCGCGCTGGACCCTGACCGTCATATCGGCCTTATTGCGCCACGCGGGCTGCGCCGCCGTCCACCCGCTGGCGCTGGCTTCCAATTCCCCGAGGATGGATTGATGCGGAATTCTCCTCCATTGACCGAAGACGCCAAAGCGATCACCATGCTTTGCGCCGTTTTGCGCAAAGGCGGCTCCGAAGTCCCCCTGTCGCACGCCGAATACGCCTTGCTCGCGCAATGGCTGCGCCACGCCGGGCTGCGGCCCGCCGATCTGCTGCGCCGGGAACCCGCCGCCGCCGCCGCGGCGGCAACCCGGATCGAGCGGCAGCGGCTGGAAACCCTGCTGGGCCGGGGCGTCCAACTGGGGTTCGCGGTGGAGGAATGGCAGCGCAACGGAATCTGGATCGTCAGCCGGAGCGACTCGGATTATCCGGCCCGCTATAAAAAACATCTCAGGGACCAGGCTCCTCCGCTGCTTTTCGGCGTCGGGGAACGTTCTTTGCTCGGCGGCGGCGGCCTGGCCAAGACGGGCTCGCGCAACGCCGACGCGGCGGGCGAGGCCTTCGCCCGCCGGACGGCCGAATGGTGCGCCCGGCATGGGATGACGGTGTTTTCCGGGGGCGCAAAGGGCATCGGCCAGGCCGCCATGAACGCGGCGACCGACTCTGGCGGCGCCGCCGTCGGAGTCCTCGCCGACAGCCTCCTCAAAAAAAGTCTGGAATCCGCTTCCCGTCATGCGCTTGCCGCCGGACGCCTGGCGCTGGTTTCGCCTTATCATCCCCTGGCGGCATTTTCCGCCGCTTCGGCGCTGGAGCGCAACAAGCTGATTTACGCGTTGGCGGATTATGGCCTGGTCGTCAGCGCGGAGCATAAAAAAGGCGGCGCCTGGGCGGGGGCGGCGGAAGAGCTGGGCCGGGAATTCCCGTTGCCGGTCTTCGTCCGCCTCGGCGGCGACGCGCCGGCGGGGAACCGGAAATTGCCGGAGCTGGGCGCCATTCCCTGGCCGGAGGAGCTCGACCCGGAAAACTTCCGGCAACAGCTTGCCGCCCTGGCGGCCCAAGCGAAGCCCGCATTATAGCCGGCCGCCGATGGCGCGGATTTTGTCCACGGCGTCGTGGAGGAATTCGCGGCGGAGTTCGTCGTCGAGCATGCCCTCCGCGGCAAGTTTTTCCGCAAGGTATCCCCGGCAGGAGCCGCAGGAGCTCCGCTCCAGGAGGAGCTTCAGCAGCGAAGCCGAAACATTTTCGAACGACCAGATGGGAAAAACCAATGAATCCCGGAGATGCGGGCTGCGCAAGCGGTTGAAGTGCTTCAGAAAGAGCTTCTCATCCTCCGGCCGCCAATTTTTCGCCAGGAGATCGAAGTATTTCCAGTCGCCCGGCTTGACGGTCTTCATCTCCGCGACGGCGATGGCGCGGAGCTTCCCGCTTTTGAGCGTGCTCAATGCGTCGATCGCGTCCCCGGACGGCCTGCCTTCACGGCGGGCGAACTCCAGAAGCCTCGGAATCATGGAGCGGGTGACGCCGCCGGTCTGCCGCAAGACGCGGCAGATGATGCTCACTTTCATCGGATTGGCTTCCGTCCGGAACATCCGCCGCAGCTTCGCCTGTTCCGCTTTGGTAAGTTCCAGGTGGTCAAAAAAGCTCCACGCTTCCCTTTCCAGGGCGCTCTCGACCTGGGCGAAGCCGGGAGGGGAATGCGGCGTTGGAGCCTCGCGCCGCTCACACTCCCCGAGCGCCGTCCAAAACACGCGGACGCGGTCGTCGCGCTTGGCGCGATCCGCCAGCAGCGTGCGCCAGTCGCAGACGCCGTCGAATATCTCTTTGGCCCAAAACAGGTACTTGTCGTCGAAGTCGTCCTCCGGGGAGGCGGCCAGAAACGCGCCGACGGTTTCGGCGATGAACAGCAACCCGCCGGCCCCCTCCGTCTCCAGGATGGCCTCGGCGCCGACCTCCCACTCCATATGATGCCGGATCGCAAAGCGCCGATGGATGATTTCGCCGACCCGCGGCGTCACCCGGTTGCGGGCCAGCAGCTCGTATACCTGCCGGGTATCCTCATGCCGTATATCGGCCCGGACTTGAGTTTCGAAATTGAATTCGGCCGCGAACCGTTCGGCGATCAGCAGGATCAGCTCCCGGCGCCCGGGACGCAGCCGCAACAATTCCGTGAGCTGGAAGGCCCGGGAATTGGTGCTTTGCGGATCGTAACCGTAATTGTGAAGCGCCGCGTCGACCAGCAGGCCGTCG